>QZKU01000069.1 GCA_003598085.1 Candidatus Abyssobacteria bacterium SURF_5 | reverse complement strand
GATCACCTACCCGAGTAACAGCGGAACCACCGAATTCGTGTACGACGCATTGGGGCGCAGGCTGAAGACCATCGAGAAGGACGGCCTCGGCCAGATAACTGACGAGACGCATTACGCGTACGACGGGCTCGATCTTATCGCGGAGCTCGACGCCAGCGATTCACTGATTGCCGGTTTCACGCACGGCTTAGGAATTGACGATCCGCTGATCGCGCGGTATGATGGCGCCGATTACCTGTATCTGAAGAATCATCAGGGGAGCGTCACCGAACTGGCGACGTTCGGCGGAGTCATGGTGAAGAGTTACCGATACGATGCCTTCGGCAACATCAAGCAGGAGACCACGCGCCGCGCGTGGCTTCACCTACACCTCGCGCGAGCGACATGCCCGCTCCGGCCTGTATTACTACCGCGCCCGCTGGTACTCGCCCGACCTGGGAAGATTCATCACCCCCGATCCAATCGGCTACCTCGGGGGAATAAATCTGTATGCGTATGTGGGGAATGATCCGGTGGCTTGGAATGACCCGCTAGGGCTGTGCGGCGAAAACCCCAGCGGATGGGCTGCTCTAAGAACAGCGATCCAGCTTGCGGATATACTTCCGATACCGACCCCTTACTATCAGGTACCGATGGAGATAGTGACTTTTGGAACTAATGTCTACGATATTTATGTGGCTGATGTCGTTTGGTGGAGAAAAGCGATAGCAGGGGGTGCGGCCTTGTACGGATAGGCCGGGACTTTACAGGCCACGACACCTTTCTCTTCTCAGAGTAAAGAATACCAACTCTTGCAGGAGGAGATTTCACTCTCTCATCTCATCTCATGAAAAAGCAACGGTTTCTTGGTATACTGTCTCCACTGATATTGTCTGAGAAAGGCCTTCATGTTTACGCGCTTCGGCAAACTTGTCATCGTTATATTAACGAGATATGTGATCTTACCTGTGGCGCTCCTTTCGGTAGTCACAGTAATTTCTTTTCTCCTTTACCGTCGACACCTCCAGAGCAGAGTCCGGAGGGAAACGAGAATTACCTCACCCAACGGCATTGAATCTCTTGAGAAGATCAGGCTTGGCGGCATCGATCAATGGATACTTGTTCGCGGTTGGGACAAGGCGAATCCCGTTTTGCTTAACCTGCATGGCGGGCCAGGCTCCGGCGATATCTGTTTGGCCCGGCATTTTGACCGTGAACTGGTGCGCCATTTTACCGTCGCGCATTGGGATCAACGCGGCGCCGGAAAGACCTATGGCCGCCAAGTTCCTGTGGAGAGCATGAAGAGAGACCAATTTGTTTCTGATGTTCGTGAACTATCGGAGATGTTGAGACAACGGTTCAATGTTGCCAAGATATACCTCGTGGGGAGCTCGTGGGGAAGTGAAATCGGCGTTCTTGCCGCATCACGATATCCTGAGCTTTTTCACGCATATGTCGGGGTAGGCCAAGTTGTCAAGAAAGACGAACAGGAAGAGATTTCTTATCGATTCGCGCTGGCGATGGCCAAGGAATCCGGCGATAGGACGGCTGTCGAAGAGCTCGAAGGAATCAGCGCGCCGCCGCATGATAATTACCGGGAGGTGGCAGTAAAGTTCAAATGGCTTGAGCGATTCGGAGGGGTCTGGCACAACAGCAACGCGTCATTCAACAGTCTATTGAAGATAGGGATGGCTTCACCGGACTATTCCCTAGTCGATGGCCTGCGCTTCTTCCGTGGGCAGGAGTTTTCCGAAAACCATATGTGGGAAGAACGGCAGCATACCAATTTGTTTCAGGAAGCGCCCAGGATGGATATCCCCGTCTATTTTTTCGTGGGCCGATACGATTACAATACCCCTTTCGAGCTTGCCGAGCGTTATTATCAATCCTTGGATGCTCCGCGCGGGAAACAACTCATATGGTTTGAAAACTCCGGTCACGATATTCCGTATGAAGAGCCAGAGAAATATTGTGATGAGCTGCTCCGAATCCTTCAGGAGACATCGGGAGAGTGATTCTTAGACTGCCGCCTCTTTGATGAATGTCTGTCGTATTCAAACATTGAGTTTTCTCGACCATCCAAATGTGCAGTTATCACCTATCCGGTCTTTCATATATCATTCTTGCCGAATGAAGGATACGTCTTCAACTCTTCACTTTGGAATAGGCACTGGAGGAGTGAACCTTCCGTTATCGCTGTTTCACTTCTGGTTGGTCTGGCTTAAACGACTGGCCTGTGATCTCTGCGCCTAGTGTTGTGACAACTTCTTTCTGTCGGGAATTCCGGGGACACGGAATCACGCCTTTGGCGTGATCCCCGGAACTCCTGTGCTCTTCAAATTCTGCTTGACATGACACTAGCGCTGTTGACGTTTTCTGTGCAAAGTGGCAGCCTATTACCTATTCAATCAAGTAAGTAAGGATGAGCGGCTGCAAGCTTTTCCTCCACTTGCGGAGGACGCAGCGGGCAGGACAGGAGGCATGAGTTGAGGCAGGACCATCTTTCCAAAAGCGGCGAATCCACCATTGC
Source organism: Candidatus Abyssobacteria bacterium SURF_5 (assembly GCA_003598085.1). Lineage (NCBI taxonomy): Bacteria > Pseudomonadati > Candidatus Hydrogenedentota > Candidatus Abyssobacteria > Candidatus Abyssobacteria bacterium SURF_5. Next base: position 8,117 of record QZKU01000069.1, on the reverse strand, counting down.
GGTTCACGGGGGTGAGATCAGGTGGAGGGGATCGGTCACCACTCCGCTTGTGCAGACATCGACATTTGTCTTCGAGAATATGGCCGAAGTGATGCAATACACCTCCGGCAAGAAGAGCCATGCTTAGAAGGGGCCAAGCTCAAACAACTGTATTAACGCATCAAAGGGCAACTCTATGAAACTTTACTGCGAAATGCAGGACGCTCAAAAACAGATTTGCGTAGATAAGATTCCCCTCTGGCTGCGCAGATGTCTCGGCTTAGCCAAGAGCGGTGAGGGGCAAATGATAAGACTAGTTCTCACTGAACCAGAGTCTCGCCGAATGCTGAACAACAAGATTTTGGCTGAGGTTTTCACTTCACTGGTGACTGAATTGGCTGATCATAGACACATTAGGCTTCTGTTTCCACGGCAAAACGAAGAAGGAGCGATCAAAAGGGCCTTGCGAAAGGCCAACATTGAATATGAGAAAGAGGGTGATTGGTTTTTGACCGATGTTGGCACCCGAGATGCGACAATCTTGAAGCAAATTCTTGAAGCTATTTCTTTTACTGAATTCTACGCTCAGATCGATGGCCATGGACCACTTCCAAAGAAAGTGTCGGGGCTGCTCGACGCTTTAGAAAATCACTACTTTGTCTGTCTGTTCTCCCTTTATGACGAATCGATGGAGATATTTTCTAAATTCCTGAAAGAGGAAGAAGTTCTTGAGGCAGCGCGTCAAATGGGAAGGGAAAAAGGCTTTCAGGTCGAACTAGGGAGCAGAGAGAAAAACTAAGATTTGGGCAATCAAAGAAAGAGCAAAGGGAGGGGGTCATGCCGCTTTTTTCCGCAGGCGCGGTTGCAGTCCAAGCTGCTAGTATGGCAGGAGAAAAAAAGATTTGAGCAAACCAGATTGCTCTAGCATCGAGCCATGAAGTTAAAGGTGGAGTCATGTTTCTTTCTTGACAAGCCAGTTATCCGAACGCAGTCAAGACGTACGACGATGCCTTCGGCAACATCAAGCAGGAGAGTGGTCCCACGGTGAATCATGGCTTCACCTACACCTCGCGCGAGCGACACTCGCGCAGCGAGTTGTTGCGCGAGACCTGTTGACGTCTCCACCAGCGCCAATTTCTCCGTTGTCCCCGTTATCTCCTGTTAGAAATTCTTCTTCATCTATTCAAAGCGCCAACCTTCTGGATATACGCCTTGACATCTAATTTCGATTTTGCGCCGCCATAACTCATATACCGGATTTTCCCGAATATGGGGCGACTGGGCCAGGCGCGGTCGTGGACGCCGCCGATCGACCACGCAATGCCGGTGTATCCGTTCGGGTCGCGGCCATCGAGCTCGTACCGATCGTTGAGATAGATGGCGATCTGCATCGCTTCCTCGGGCGAGCGGGTCCATTCCAGGATTTTTTTGGCCCAGTACATTCTCATGTAGCCGTGCATCTTGCCCGTCTTCATCATCTCGAGCTGCGACGCGTTCCACAACTCGTCATGCGTGCGGGCCTGTTCAAGCTGTTCCAGCGAATAGACGTATTGTCTCTCATCGTTTTGATGCTCCGCAAGCGTTTTCTTCGCCCACTTGGGAAATGCTTCGGCCGAGTCATACTGCGGGTTGTAGAAGCAGAAATTATCCGATAGCTCGCGCCTCACGATCAGCTCTTCGAGAAAAGCCTGCTTTGCGGATTCGGGCGCAACGGAGTCCCGCACCTCGAGCGCCACGCGCTGGGCCGATATCTGCCCGAAATGCAGGTACGGCGAGAGATTCGATTGGCCGTCAGCGGTGGGATCATTTCGCCGCACCGGATAGAGCGCGAGCTTCTCACTGAGAAAGAATTTCAGGCAGCTCCTCGCCGCTCTTGCGCCGGATGTGAGCCAGCGCACCTCGCCGACGGTTTGATCGAGCTGCAGGGAGGCGGCCGCTTTACTCCAGCCGATTTTCGCGTGCTTTCCGAGCCAGGAATACGGGTGCTTTCTGAGCCTTGGGAACTCATGCAGAAAATCGGGCAGCACAAGCTTGAGTTTCGGCCGAAATGTTGCGGCGCTGTACTCCTGTTTTGGCGAGGCGATCCAGCAGGGTACGATATTGTGGGCATCCACTTCGAAGAAAGGGATCGCCAGCCTCTTCGCCACCTTTTCCTTCCACTGCCGCTTCACCCGCAAGGGATCGAAGTCGGTGACGAGCGCGCTGGCTCTGACCTTCCGGCTGAATTGGAGAATCGCCTCGACCGAGCCGGTCAACAGCAAAAAGGGGATGTTCTTCTTTGCCAGCGCCTGCTCGACCTCGTGCAGGCCGGCGAGCATGAACGTATACTGCCTGACGGTTGCACCCAGGAATTGCGGCGCGAGATAAAAGACCACGCACAGCGGCGCCTTCAATTCCAAAGCCTGTTCCTGCGCGAACAGGAGCGCCCAGTTGTCTTCGGCTCGCTGGTCGCGGCTCATCCAGTAGATGATCGGCCCGCGGCCGCGCTCGCCGTCTTTCAAGAGCCTGCTTCTGATCCTGGTTTCCATCTCAAGGAACCGAATTCACTCGACGATTGAAAACTTAATCATGAATTTGGGCGCTGCACAAGCGGTAGTATATTATATTGTGCTTCCATTCCGAAACAAAGGCATCAGTGCGACTTGTTGGCCCTGCTTCAAAAAGGCGAGATTCTTCGTCGCTTCGCTCCTCAGAATGACAGCTTCTTAAGTCGCTTTTTGAACGGGCTGAAGAGAGATTCTTCCCCCGCGAACCACGCGAAACGCGTGGCCATGCGAAGCGCTTGGCAGGCAAGGTCAGCGAGGTCAGAATGACAATAAGAGAAAAGCCGTTTCAGGGAACGCTTCCGCTTTGGCCCGAAATATGCTCCACCTTGCCAGAAACCGAAACGCCCGCTTCATGGGAAGAGACGAACTTCTTTTAAGCCGGAGGTGAGACGGCGCTTTTCTGCTATGGGTGAGAGACGAACACTTATCGAAATTGTGAAGCCGGCACAGCCTCCGGGCGAGAGGCGGCCGAGCCTGATAGTCCTGGTAGGCCGCGATTTTGGGCGCCAGTACTTTCTTACGCGGAATGAAGCCGTCATCGGGCGCGATGACGACTGCGCGATCCAGTTGAGCGATGCCAGGATCTCCCGCAGGCATTCTAAAATTGTGGGAGACCCGGGCCGGACGGCGGCCCCTTATTTCCGGCTCATGGATTTGGGGAGCACCAACGGCACGTTTTTGAACGACCGGAAGATCAAAGAAGCCGTCTTGACCGACGGCGATCGCATCCGCGTCGGGTCCACCATTTTGAAATATGCGATTCGTGACTTGGTTGAAATCGAATATGAGGAAAAGATCTTTCGAATGGCCACTACAGATGCTTTGACCAGACTCTATTCGCGCGAGTATTTCCTGCAGCAGTACACCGAACTCTTCCACCGAAGCGAGCGGTATCAACGTCCGTTTTCGATGATGCTGGTGGACATCGACGATTTCAAGAAGGTGAATGATAGCTTTGGACATCCGGAGGGTGACCGGGTACTGGAAGGTATCGCACGAGCCATTCTTGATGTTGTGCGCCGAGAGGATTTGGTTGCCCGGTACGGCGGAGAAGAATTTGCAATCCTCCTGCCCGAAACGGGCCCGCTCGGAGCGCGGAATCCTGCCGAGCGGTTGCGCCGCAAAATTGAAGGGCTCAGGTTTTGCGCAGGCGAAAAGGAATATTCTGTCACCGTCAGCATCGGGATAGCCGGCTACCCGGAGCATGCCCTCTCGATGGAGAAAGTGCTTTCCTGCGCCGACAGCGCGCTTTATGAGGCGAAGAGGACAGGCAAGAACGCCGTTTACATTTTCAGTCCGCCGCAAGAGGCGTCTCCCAGCAGATAGCTCAACCCGCCGGAGTCATGCTTCTATGGGAGCAGCGGCCAATCCGGAGAGGTTCTGTAGGCCCTGTAAAGGGAATTAATCTGTATCTGTCCGAAGTGCTGAAAGAAAATCGGGTTCACATATTCCCACACGATCTCGCCTTCGGGAGTGACCTCGAATATCCGCCCCGATTCCCCCTCATCGATCATTGTGTTTCCGTTGGGCAATCGTTGCGCTGAACTGATGAATGGGCTGAAGAACGAAAACAGATGAAGACCTGAGACGGCCGCATTATAGGACCAATCGACGATTTTCTGAAGCGGGTCGATCTCGAGTACGCGCGAGTACATTCTGAACTTATACGGATAGCCGCCGAGTCCCCCGTTATCAAAAACCAGGATGTTTCCCGCTCCAGCCAACGGTTCGGGAATCATCTCGGCATCGTGCTGGCCGATTGTGAGATTGTCATCGGGACCGCACTTCCATGTGATCTGTCCGGTCGCCTTGGCGATTACGTAAATGATATTGGTATGTCGCTGGCTGACCAGGATATTGCCGGGCGCCAAGCGGCTGTCGCCCAGAGAATTTGGCGGCAAAGTGCTGATAGAGTTGGTGTGCGCCCAGTCTCCGCCCGTCTCTGCGATTAATTCACGAGCTTCGGCGTTGAACCCAAATTCGGCGTAATGATCGCACGTATGCCATTCCCAAACTATGGCGCCGGAAGGATCAACCTCAATAATGTAATCGTCGCGGATCGGAAGCGGCGAAATAGTGGGAACCGTCCTTGTCTGCTTACAAAGTATGAGAGTGTTTCCGTTGGTCAGCCTCTCGAAATCGTGATGCACCTTGACCAGATCTTTGTCGTACACAAAACTCCAAACGATATTGCCGTCCCAATCCAGTTCCACCAACCCATTCAATTCCGCCGTCTCGGCATTCGCCAGTATGTTTCCATTCGGCAACGCTTCAGCATAATGCAAGCTGAACGCCTGACTTTCCCACGAATGCACGACCTGGCCCGCCATATCGATAAGGACAATGCGGGGCGGGTTTTTTACCTGGAACAGAGTATAGCCGACATATGTTTTTGCGGGATCATTTATTGTGGTTCCGGTCGGATAGACTGTCGGGGCGGCACAGACGCGGGAATTTCCCTGTCCAACAAGGAAGAACAAACAGAACATAAAGATCGTCCTTAAAAGGAATTTTGAACTTGCAACCTTCATCTTGTCCTCCTTCTATCCGATCATCTGGCGGACCGTTCCGCGTACTCTTGCCACGGATTGGGAGCCGCTTTTCGCCGGCACCGGCCTGGCGCATAACCCTGGGCAGCGGCCTTATAACCTATTGCTCATTAACCAATAAACTATTACCAAGTATACTGGGGAAAATGCACATTGTCAATCGGGGAATGATTTTCCCTGATATTTTGATATTATTTGAACCGGGGAATCTGCTGTGGGCGCGATATCAGCCGGCGCGATTTCTATTCCTGAATCTCTGTGGTTTCGGGTTTCTTCTTGAATCGAAAAAGCGTTTCGCCCGGCTTCGTCAGATGAAGCTTTTCACGGGCGAGCCGTTCGATTTGCTCAGGATCCTCATCGCTGAGGGCCTGTTTTTGCTGTTCGAGGCGGTCGTGTTCGGCCTCAAGCTGCTTGATTTCAGCTTCGAGCCGCTCGACCTCTTTCTTTTGTTCGACATATCGTTGATAGCCGGGGCGAAGCACGTAGACACATCCAGCCAGAATGGCTGCAAAAACGATGATGCGCCAGCTCTTTTTGAGAAGACTTTTCATGTTTCGATCGGGAAAACATTTTTGCCGCCGAACTGGGCGACATCAACAAGTTCCTCTTCAATACGCAGGAGCTGATTGTATTTGGCTATCCGGTCGGACCGCGAGGCCGACCCTGTCTTGATCTGGCCTGCATTGGTGGCCACGGCGACGTCGGCGATCGTGGAGTCTTCGGTTTCGCCGCTGCGGTGCGAGATAACCGAAGTGTAGCCGGCGCTTTTTGCCAGCTCGATCGCCTGCAGGGTTTCACTGAGGGACCCGATCTGGTTCAGCTTTATGAGGATAGAATTCGCCACCTTTTTCTGTATTCCCTCGCGCAGGCGTTCCGTATTGGTTACAAAAAGGTCATCGCCGACGATTTGCAGTTTCTGGCCGAGCTTTTTCGTGAGAGCTTGCCAGCCATCCCAGTCATCCTCGGCGAGCCCGTCCTCGATGGAGACAATGGGGTATTTTTTCGCAAGGTCGCCGTAGTAATCGATCAACATGCCGGTGGATTTCTCCGGTTTCTTTTCGGCTTTCAGAATGTATTTGCCGGACGCCTTATCGAAGAACTCGCTGGCAGCGGGATCAAGCGCAAGCAGGACGTCCTTTCCGGGCTTGTATCCTGCCGATTTGATGGCTGCCATGATAACGTCGAGCGCCTCGGCATTGGAATCGAGCCGCGGCGCAAAGCCGCCCTCGTCTCCGACGGAAGTGATCAGGCCCTTCTTCGAGAGGATCGCCTTGAGGGAATGGAAGACCTCCACTCCCTGTCGCAATGCCTCCCGGAAGCTTTTGGCGCCGACGGGGACGATCATGAACTCCTGGATATCGAGGTTATTGTCGGCATGTTTGCCGCCGTTAAGGATGTTCATCAGGGGGACCGGCAGCAATCGCGCGCTCACCCCCCCGACATATCGATAGAGCGGAAGCCCGAGAGCCGCGGCGGCCGCTTTTGCGGTTGCAAGGGAAACGGAAAGGATGGCATTAGCCCCCAGTTTCTTCTTGTTCGGTGTGCCGTCGAGTTCTATCATCGTCTGATCGACCAGCAGTTGTTCGGTGGCATCAAGCCCGACGACGTGCGGCCCGATCACCTCATTGACATTTTGGACTGCTTTCATTACGCCCTTGCCGCCGTAGCGTTTCTTGTCGCCGTCTCGCAGCTCAATCGCCTCATGTTCGCCCGTTGAGGCGCCGGAGGGGACGGCGGCCCTGCCGATCGCTCCGCTGGCAAGGGTAACTTCCGCTTCGATGGTGGGATTTCCTCTTGAATCGAGAATCTCGCGCGCTTTCACATCAATGATCGTGGTCATCAGTGTGCCTCGCCTTTCACAATTTCACGTCGATGTAGGCCTTGCTGCGCAATTCCTTAATCCACTGCTTGTACTTTTCGGTCCGCTTCGTCTCGCGAAGGCGCTCCTCGATAAACGGCTTGGCTTCCTCGAAGGAAACTTCTCTGGCCGGCATCGCCTCAATCGCTTTCAGAATGTGAAATCCATAGCTCGTTTCGATGACCGGGCTTACCTCCCCCGATTCGAGCTCGAAAGCTATCTTTTCCAATTCGGGGAGGATTTCCTTTCTTCCGACAATGCCGATAAGGCCGCCGTTCTCAACGTTTGGTCCTTCGGAGTAATGAGAAGCGAGCTCCATGAAATCCATTCCGTCTTCAATCAGAACGTGCAGCTGAATCGCTCGTTGCCGAATAGCTTCGACAGTCCCCGGCGTTGCTTCGCGGGGTGAGGCAAGAAAAATCTGGGCGAGGTTCACCTTTGATTCCGTCACGAATTCGCTCGGGTGATCCCGGTAATAATCCTTAATCTCGTTATCACTGACATCGATGCCGGAGCTTGTGAAACTTTGAACGGTCTGCTGCACCATAACCTGCTCGGCCACCTGGTCGCGATACTCGCGATACGTAAGGCCTTTTGTCGCAAGCGCCTTGAGAAACTCCTCCTCCGACGGGAATCGACTTTTGACGGCATCGATCCGGGTATCGATATCCCGCTCATTCACGGTTACCGCCTTCTCCTTTGCCACCTGCAAGATGAGCTTGGTTTCGACGGCTTGATTGACAACGGTCTCGCGCAGTTCCGTCAGGCGCTTCTGTAGCTCCTTTCCGCTATATTTTTCGCGATATTCCTGCATCAAGGGCATCAGGACTTCGTTGATCTCGCTTACAAGAATTGCGTCCTTATTGACGACCACGGCTATGCCGTCGACAACGACCGCTGAAGCGGAAACCGGCGGGATCAGTATAAGGCAAACAGCTAAAATACCAGTAAACCGACTGTAGTGCATATTTTTCTTCCACTCACAAGCGTGAACAGGTTTTTGAAAGGATACCACAAAATGTGGAGAGGCGTCAATTGTGAAATGCGCAAATGAAAAGCCTCCGATATGAAATCGGAGGCTGTGACTTTTGGTGTGCCCGGCAGGGCGCACTCACTTGAAGGTGCAAGTCCTTTGCAGGCCCGACAGGGGGAACTGCTAGCCGGACGGCAAGGGTGTCCATCGCG
>QZKU01000068.1 GCA_003598085.1 Candidatus Abyssobacteria bacterium SURF_5 | reverse complement strand
GCATTTCCAAACGCGCCTTCGGATTCCATGACAACCGATATTTTACTCTTAAAGTCATACAGGCATTCTCAGGCAACAACTAAATCGGAGAAGAACCTACTTTCCATTTGCTTGAACCGGTTCTCAGATCGAGTGCCTCGACATATCCACTCGTCCTGAGCGCAAAGAAAGAAGCTAACTGCGATTGAGCGAAGTATTCATAAAAGCCTTCGGTACTGTCTATTTCCCACAGTTTTTCACCGGAATGATCAGAGGTTTTTTGAAAGATAAAGATGCCGATTGCAGCCAGAACGACCATACAGAAAGCCCACATGCCCGCAGTCACTGCGAAGTCGGCTCTTCGCTCCCTTTTTTTTCGATTCGCAACGGCATCTTTTGATTCTTCTGCGCTCTTTGAGGACCAGCATTCAGAACTGCAAAAGGAGGCGCCGCTAAAGGAGATGGCGCATTCCTTGCAAATTGGCAGGCCGCAGGTTTGACAATAATCCACGGCTGGAGCAGATGGATGGTTTTTACAGGGGATTTTTCTTCGGAATTTTCTTGGAGGGGGAGCGTCGGCCTTTTCGGACATTCCGCAAGCCCCTTTCTCGCCGGTCCTGCGAATGATTGCTTTTCTATGCAAATGATGGTGAAGCTTTATGGCAGAATGGGAAATCAGTTGCAGCGCAGGCTTTCCGTCTGTCACCCCCTTGTAGCGGAGACGGGCGCCGCAGGGAGAACACTGAGGATGTTATCCGAAAAATTTGTCGAAATAGTCTTTTCTGGCCAACAGGTTGAGGTCGATTTTCAGAAAATCTTCGAGTTCCTCGATTGTTATCGGCGAGGCGCCGGGGTATCTCACAGACGGCGAGATGGCGCTTGAAGGCAGGTTATCCGGTCTTTTTTCGGTCTCAAAGACCCGGTCTTCGGCTTCCCGAATGATGCGCTCTAAACTGCCCTCATCCATGGGAGCCCCTTGGGTATTGATATATTCCATAATGATTTTGGCAAGGGACTGAATTTGTTCGCCCCACTTGCCGTCACCGGCCGCCTTCTTGCGCAATCCGATAACTTTGCTGTTATACAACGCGACCGGCTCTCCGCAAATTGGGCAGGGACCCATCAGGATGGTATCGGCTGGAGGGGGCGTAATATAGCCGCTAGATTTGCAATACGGGCAGGTAACAAAAATCATATTCGTGAGACTTCGCCTCCTTTGGCTCGAGCAAAGACTACAAAAAATATTATAGCATATGCGGAGGCAGGTCACAAAGCTAAATTTTTATATGGCCGGGCAGAACGCTTTTGGCGTTAATCAGACGGAGTAAAATGTCCCGGTATCGCGAATTTCTTTCTGTATCAGGCTTTTTTCTTCGAGATATTTCAAGTGTGCCAGGGCTTCGCCAGTGGCAAACCATTTTTGCTGAACCGGGAACTGCTCCCAATTGTCACACGCGATATCCCATGTCATTTGCGAGGCAACCTGATATGCGTTTCTGGCCGCCTTCTGCACAATCACAAGGGCCTCGTCAGCTCGATCCTGATGGTGAAGCTTAAGCTCCTCTATTCTTGTCTTGCAGTCGGTGATGAGGCGGCGGTGTCCGGGAAGGGTAAGCCCGATATCGAGTTGGTGCACTTTGTCGAGGCTGGAGAGGTATGCGCTCAGAGGATTCTCCTGGTCAGACCACAACTGAATGTTGGGCGTGATGTCGATGAGGATGTGGTCTCCGGAGAACAAGATTTTCTCTGATGGTTCATAGAGGCACATATGCCCTTGCGTGTGTCCGGGAGTTTGGACGCAACGAAGGGTGTAATCCCCGATCGACAGGGTGTCCCCGTCCTTGAGTAGAGTAAGCGGCAACTCCTTCTGCGGTCCATATTTGTAGCCGGGGTGGTTATGGAGTGCCGCCTGGAGTTCGTCCTGCGGGAACCCGTTCCTGCCAGCAAACGAGATCATTTCCTCCCATACGCTGAAGTGCATTCTCTCCGCATCCGGCTCATTGAAGTAGACCGTCGAACCGTCGGTCGCGAGGGTTGCGACCAACCCGAAATGGTCCGCATGCAAATGAGTAACAAAGAAATCCGTCTTGCTCAGGTCAACCCCCAGCTCCTTCAACCCCGCCTGCATCGTTTCGCGACAGACGGTGCGGTTCATGCCGGTGTCGATTATCAGTGTTCGCTTGGAGTTTTTCAGGACATATGAATTAATGCTTTTCAGTGGGCTTCCGGGAAGGGGGATTTCCAGCTTGTAGAGGTTTTTCATGATTTCTTCGACCATTACGCTCTCCTCGAAATAGGCGGCGGGGCGGCCGCCGGGCCGGGTGTCGGGGGAAGAACCTACGTGATAACCAATGATAAACCTTTCGGAGCAAGCCAGTCAACTCGCATTCCCGCGAGCGGCATCCGATGAACATGAAAACGGGGATCAGTATTGATTTTACGGTTTTCTTTGCTGTAATATGCCCGCACAACCCGGATTTTGGACGTGCTCGAGATCGATGGGGAGAATGATGCATCTCATTGACTGGTTTATTGTCGCGGCATATTGCCTGTTGTCATTGGGTATAGGCTTTCTTCTATCCAGCCGTGCAGGCAAGAGCATGAGCGATTTTCTTCTTTCCGGCCGCAACCTCACCTGGTGGCTGGCCGGCACGTCTATGGTTGCAACCACGTTTGCCGCCGATACACCGCTTGCAATCACCGGCATTATCCGGACGAAAGGGATCGCCGGCAACTGGTTCTGGTGGAATTTGGTGATGAGCAGCATGTTGTGGGCATTTCTGTATGCTCGATTGTGGCGGCGGACGAATCTGCTGACAGACGTTGAATTTCTGGAATTACGCTATTCAGGCAAGCCCGCCGCTTTCCTGCGGGGACTGAAGGCTCTGTATTCGTCAGTGCTCATCAACTGCATTGTGATGGGATGGGTAATCCTGGCGATGAGGAAGATATCCCTGGTGACTCTTGGGCTGACCGGGACAGAGGCAATTGCGTTGCCGGGCGGGCTGCAGGTACCTCCCGAGACCGCAGTGACGATCGGGATCATATTATTGGCGCTGATATACTCGGTTCTTTCGGGCTTGTGGGGGGTGGTTGTGACAGATTTTCTGCAATTTGCGGTTGCGATGTGCGGGTCGATTGCGCTTGCCATCGTAGCCGTGCGCGCTGTCGGCGGTGTGGCAAACATCATTCCGGCACTGACTGCCTCTGGCGCCGCTCCCTCAAGCGTTCTCCATTTTGCCCCCGAGAGGGGAGCGGGTGAGTTGGCCTTGATTACGTTTGGGGTTTACCTTGGCGTCCAATGGTGGGCTTTCCGAAATTCCGACGGAGGGGAGTATATAGGGCTGCGTGCGATGGCGTGTAAAGACGAGCGCCATGCGCGGCTCGCGATTCTCTGGTACAGCTTTGCACATTACGTACTTCGTCCGTGGCCGTGGATTCTGGTCGCGCTCATTTCCCTGATAATCTATCCCTCGCTGCCGGACCCGGAATTGGGATACCCGAAGATGATGATTGACCTTTTACCGGTGGGGATTCGAGGGCTGATGGTCTCTTCTCTGTTGGCCGCATTCATGTCGACGGTCGATACTCACCTCCATTGGGGGGCATCTTATTTAACGAATGACATTTACAAGCGATTCATACATTCAGGGGCGGATGAGAAACATTACGTATCAGCCGCTCGCGTGGCCATGCTGGTAATGGCGTTGCTTGCGGTGCTTGCGAGCTTGATCATGAACTCCATAGAATGGGCGTGGAAGTTCCTGATCGCGATCGGCGCAGGCATTGGATTGGTGAATCTTATCAGGTGGTATTGGTGGCGCATCAATGCCTGGTCGGAAATCTCAGCGATGATTTGCTCGCTGGTGACGGCTATCGTCATCTTCTCTTCTCGTTCGTTGGCTGGACCGGAATATGAGGGGGTGCGCCTCTTAATAATCATCGCGGTTTCCACGGGTGTATGGGTATCGGTAACTCTGGCGACCGCGCCCACAGACATGGAGAGCCTCAAGAGATTTTACTCTCGCGTGCGCCCGGGAGGCCCGGGATGGCGTCCTGTCGAGACGACATGCGGTCTAAAATCAGAAGACAATCTCCTCTTTGATCTATTCGGGGCAATTTGCGGCGCCGCCTTCATCTACTCCTCGCTGTTCCTCCTCGGGAAGATCCTGCTCGGGTTCCCAATGAAGCAGTGGCTCCCTTACGCCTTCGCGGCTGGAGTTAGCGGCTTTCCGCTTCTCATCCTGATGAACAGAAAGCGAACGCCCGTCGTCTCACCTGTGAGAGAGGAAGAGGGGCGGGAGAAATATTGACTCGATCATTGCTTTTTGATAAACTGGTTCGCGCCTGTCGGAGAGCGTATTCTGAACCGGAAATTTGGTTTTGCCCGCGGGTGGAAACGTATGACTTGAGGTCGGATGCCCGTGCCGAATCACGGAGTAAGGATTTGAGAGGAGTATGGTTAAGCTTTCTGAACGTTTGATCCGGGAGACTCATAAGGGCGTCGACATGTTAAACTACCGGCACAGGCCCAAGAATCTCCAGAACATCCTGCACGCGTCCACCGAACGGTTTCCGGACAAACCGGTGTTTGAATGTCTTTCGAGGAAGGTATCCTATCGCCAATTCTCCAGAGATGTCTACAGTCTTGCGGCAGGAATGCAGAGGCGGCTGCATGTGAAAAAAGGAGACCGCGTCGCACTGCTGCTTGATAACGACATAGAGTTTCCCCTCGCCTTTTTTGCCGCCGCGACAATCGGGGCCGTGTCAGTCCCAATTAATACCCGCTTCGTCTCGAAAGAAATCGCTTATATCCTGAAGGACTCGGGCGCGCGAGTCTGTATTCTGAATCGAGGCTACAAGAAAGACTGTTTGCGGGCGCAGAAGACGGCATTGGCTCTGGAGCATCTGGTAGTCGCGGTCTCTCCAGATGCTGCGTCTGAGAGTGGAAATGATTGGGTCGCTCTCCGTGATCTTTTGGAGGATCGGCAAGAGGAGCCGGATGGAGTAGATGTTGTAGAAGACGATCTCGCCAGCATCTTCTACACCTCCGGCACGATGGGACAGCCGAAGGGGGCGCTCTGCACTCACCGCAATTTTTCCGTGGCCTCGCTCAATGTCGAGATGGCGACGGGCATAACGGCGAGTGATCGCCAGCTCATTTGCGTGCCGCTTTCGCATCCGCTCGGCTGTCACAGCCAGATGATCGCAGGGGTCTATCTTGGCGCAACCATGATCATCCAGCGGCGGTTCGTTGCGGATGAGACGCTCTCTCTGCTGAAGTCCGCGAAGGTCACGACGGTCGTGGGTGTCCCGACGATATACTGGCTGCTGCTTGCCCAGTTGAAGCTGAAGGATTACGACTTGAGGTCGCTGCAAAACGTTATCTACGGCGGGGCGCCGGCCTCGCCGGAATTGGTTCGCCGATTGCGCGAGACTTTCCCGAGCGCCCGTATGGGGAACGGCTACGGTCTAACCGAGAGTTCGGCGCTGGCGACCTTTCTTCCCGATGAATATACGATGCAAAAACCGGATTCGGTGGGCCCGCCGGTTCCAACGGTGCAGGTGCGTATCGTGAACGATGAGGGTCGCGATCTTCCGGCGGGCAAGATCGGCGAGGTCCTCCTGAAAGGGCCGAACATTGTTGCCGGCTACTGGCAGGATGCGGCTTCGACGAAGGAGACATTTCAAGATGGCTGGCTACATACAGGTGATGTGGGCCGCTTGGATGAGGAAGGCTTTCTGTATATAGTCGATCGAAAAAAGGATATGATCATTCGCGGCGGCGAGAATATTTACTGCGTGGAAATAGAAAACGTACTTGAATCGCATCCGGCGATATTCGAAGCCGCCGTCGTCGGTGAACCTGATAAAGTGTTCGGCGAGCAGGTGGCGGCTTTTGTCGTGCCGAATCCCGGCTCTTCGCTCGATGTCGATGAAATTCTGGATTATTGCGAGGATTATCTCGCTGATTTCAAGGTCCCGAAGTTTATCAAAATCGTTGAAAATCTCCCACGGAATCCTGCAGGGATAATCGACAAGCGAGTGCTGCGACGAATCACGGGTTCATGAGTGGAGGCACCCCGCCCGTTTTCCGGATGCTCACTCCTTGAGGCTTGAAGCGAGAGCAAGGGTACGAAGAGCAAGTGGCGCCGCCGGAAACTACCAGCAAGAAAAGAAAATCGGAGTAGCACGCCCGGCGACAACGAACATTTGCAGTGCGCGATCGGCGAGCAAAGACGTCGATCCGTTTTCATATCATTCCGGCGGGAGAGGAGAGAGAGCTTTGAGAAAATCAGCGTTGGAACAAATGTCGACAATCGCCGCCCAACCTTACACATACGTGAAGAACTGGAAGGAGCGGACCGGCGGCCGGGTTTTCGGGTACTTCTGCAGTTACTTTCCCGAAGAGTTGCTTCATGCGGCGGGGGTGCTGCCGATGCGAATTCTTGGCGATAAGGAAAACGTGGCCCTTGCGGATTCCCACATCCAGGCGTTCATCTGTTCTCTGGTTCGCACGAGTCTGGATGCCGCGTTAAAAAAGAAGCTGGAATTTCTTGACGGGGTGGTTTTCCCCCACTCCTGCGATTCTATTCAGAACTTGGCCGACATCTGGCGATACAATTTTCCGGAGCAGTTTTCCGACGTAGTTGTGCTCCCGGTTTGGGTGGACGTGCCGGAAGCCGAGCAGTATCTGGCGCAGGAGATTTCCCGATTCAAGTCGAAATTCGAGCGGCATCTGGGACGCCAGATAGCGGGGGCGGAATTATCGAAATCTCTCGATATCTACAACGAAAACAGAAGCGCACTCGCCGCACTGTATGCTTTGAGGCGCGATAAGCCGAACGCTATCAGCGGGCAAACGGTGCTCGACATAGTGAAAGCTTCGATGTATATGCGCAAAGAGGATCATACGGCGCTCCTGCAAGAGGCTCTTGAGGAGCTGCGATCCGTTCCGCGGGACGACGATCAAAGCGTGAGGCTGGTGCTTTACGGCAATGTGTGCGATGATCCCGGCATTATGCATCTGTTTGAAGAGCTCGAGGCGGTCGTGGTGGATGACGACCTCTGCACCGGCTCCCGATATTTTCTGCACATCGAGCCTTCAGACGGCGACCCGATTCGCAGGCTCGCCCAGCGGTACCTGAGGAAAATACCCTGCCCCTCGAAGCACAGCTCCGACTTCGACCGGCGCACGTATCTGGTGAATATGGTGAGGCAAAGCAAGGCTGACGGCGTTGTGATACTGTTGCTGAAGTTCTGCGATCCGCATGCCTTTGACTATCCCGATATCTCGAAACGGCTCACGGAAGATCAAATCCCGCATCTGCTGATAGAAACGGAAATCCAACCCGCCTCCATCGAGCAGACTCGCACGAGACTGCAGGCGTTTGTGGAGATGCTGAAGGAGAAGAAGAATGGGTGAACGTCGCTCTCCGAGAATCCATGCCGGATCCAGAATGAAGGAAATGATGTCCACCTACTACCTCGGCGCGAAAAATGCTGCGGACAATAATCAGAAGGTGGCGTGGATCACCAGTGGCGGACCGGTCGAGTTACTGATAGCGATGGATGTGATCCCGGTCTATCCTGAAAATCACGGCGCGATGTGCGGTGTGACGAGGATGGGTCCCGAACTCTGTGAGATCGCCGAGAATATGGGCTACTCGCGCGACCTCTGCTCTTACGCGCGGTGCGATATCGGGTCGGCAGTGACCGGAAAGAGTCCGATCATGGGGTTGCCGAAGCCGGACTTTCTCCTTTGCTGCAACAATATCTGCGGAACGGTGACGAAATGGTACGAAGTTCTTGCTCGCTTGTTTGACGTTCCGCTGGTGTTTATTGACGCTCCCTTCATTCATGACGAGATGACCGAGGGCAGCGTCGAGTATGTCAAAAGTCAGTTGCGTCGCGGAATCAAGCAGATGGAGTCGATCCTTGGAAAGAAATTCGATATGGATCGATTTTCGGAAGTCGCAATGCTTTCGGGCGAAGCCTCGAGTATGTGGGGTGAAACCCTGGCTTTGTGCAAGAACATCCCGGCACCCATGAGCGCATTTGACGGATTCATCCTGATGGCCCCCATCGTCACCCTGCGAGGAACGCGGGAAGTCCTCGATTTCTACGAGACATTGCAGAAGGAGCTGAAAGAACGTGTCCGGGAGGGGGTGGCAGCGGTCCCGGGAGAAAAATATCGTCTCCTGTGGGATAATCTTCCCATCTGGTTCAAGATGCGCGATCTTTCGGAAAAGTTCATCGATCTGAGCGCCTGTATGGTTGCCTCCACGTACCTGAACGCGTGGGCGCGGTATGACTTGAGCGGGAGCGACCCGGTTGACGCCATTGCGCGCGCTTACGCCTCGGCGTTTGTTAATGAGAGCATTCTGCATCGCGCGAAGCTGATGCGGGATATTGTCGAGGGGTATTCGGTCGACGGCGTCATTTTCCATTCAAATCGAAGCTGCAGACCCTACTCATTAGGCCAGTATGATATCAAGGAAATGCTGACTGAATGGACGGGAGTGCCGGGCCTTATTGTTGAAGCGGATATGAATGATGAACGCGTTTATTCGGAAGGCCCGGTGATGACGCGAATTGAAGCATTTATTGAAACGCTCAAGCCGAGGCGGGAGGCACGCGTATGAAAACAGGAACTTTCCAGGCCCGGCAGAAGATGTCCCCCAAGAGATGAATCATATTGGAGCTTCATGAGCACGCAATCTTCCGTTCCGCCCATCCGTGCCGCCGCTCGAATGAGAGAGCTGATGTCTCTTTACTTCCTGGAAGCGAAAAATGCTGCGGATAATAAGAGAAAAGTGGCATGGGTGACCGGCGGCGGACCCGTTGAACTCCTGATCGCGATGGATGTGATCCCGGTGTATCCGGAGAACCATGCGGCGATGTGCGGGGCTTCCAAGATGGGCGCCGAGTTATGTGAAATCGCAGAAACTCGAGGATATTCCCGCGATACCTGTTCCTATTTCCGCTGCGATATCGGCTCGATCGAATCCGGCAGAAGTCCCATTTCAGGGCTTCCCCGCCCCGATTTCCTTCTTTGCTGCACGAATACGTGTGGGACCGTCATGAAATGGTATGAAGTGCTGGCGCGATATTTTCAAGTTCCACTGGTCCTGTTCGATACTCCTTACATCCACGAGGAGCTTACCGAGCACAGCCTTACCTATATGACCTGCCAGATCGAACGTGCGATCGCTGAAATGGAATCGATAACCGGAAACGGTTGCAGCGTGACCAAGTTGGAGCAGGTTGTTGAGCTTTCGGGTAGGGCGATTCGTCTGTGGGGAGAAATACTCGGAGCATGTAAGATGGCTCCTTCGCCCATAACCGCGTTCGACGGGTTCATCCTGATGGCGCCGATCGTGACTTTGCGGGGCACGCAACTGGTGGTCGAATTCTATGAGGAGCTGCTCGGCGAGATTCAAAAGAGGGTGGATGAAGGAGTTGCGGCAGTCCCGGGCGAGCGGTATCGTCTCTTATGGGATAACCTGCCGATATGGTTCAAGCTGCGCGACCTCTCGCGCAAATTTGCAGAGCTGAAGGCATGCGTGGCGGCATCGACCTATTTAAACGGCTGGGTTTCATATGAACTGGATGCCGGTAATCCGATCGAGGCTTTAGGACGTGCTTATGCGACTGCATTTGTGAATATCAACTTGCGGAACCGGGCGGAAATGATGCGTGACATCATTGAGCAATACTCTGTCGACGGAGTGATCTTTCATTCCAACCGAAGCTGCAAGCCTTACTCGCTTGGGCAATATGTCATCAAAGAAATTCTGTCAGGAGCGGGCGGTGTGCCCGGCATCGTTATCGAGGGCGACATGAACGACGAGCGGGCATACGCCGAAGGGCCCGCTCTTACCCGTATCGAGGCTTTTCTTGAGACGTTACATCCGGAATCGACGAGGGGGAACAGGAGCAGGCGATGGGCTTTGAATTGACGGAAGAGCAGGCGCAACTCCAGCGGACGGTTCAGAAATTTGCCGAGAAGGAATTGGCTCCAATCGCGGCCGAGGCGGACGAGAAAGGGGAATTCCATCGGGAGATATACAGCAGGCTGGCCGAGCTCGGGCTGCTTGGAATTCCGTGCCCGGAGGAATACGGCGGCGCGGGCTTGGACTATTCGACATATGTTATAGTTATTGAGGAGATCGCAAAGCAGTGCCTGTCGACCGCGGTCGGACTGGCCGTTCAGGGGCTTCCCCAGATAATGATCGGGTTATTCGGAAACGAAACCCAGAAGAAAACATATCTGGCGCCGCTGGCCTCGGGCGAGAAGCTTGGCGCGTTCGCGCTGACTGAACCGAATGCCGGTTCGGACGCCGCCTCTTTGAAGACGTCGGCGACTCTCGACGGCGACCACTATCTCCTGAATGGCACGAAAGTATTCATTACCCACGGCGGCGTAGCGGACGTTTACCTGGTGATGGCAAAAACGGACCATTCAAAAGGTCCGCGTGGAATCAGTTCCTTCATTGTCGAGAATGGGGCGCCCGGCTTTCATTCGGGGAAACTGGAAAAAAAGATGGGGCTTCGCTCCTCGCCGACGCGAGAAATCATTTTCGATAACTGCCGGATTCCCCGGAGTAACCTGGTCGGCAAAGAAGGCGACGGATTCAAGATAGCGATGACGGCGCTGGATTCGGGGCGTATCACGATTGGCGCAGCCGCGGTCGGCCTGGCGCAAGCGGCTCTTGACGAATCGATCAAATACGCGAAACAGCGAGAGCAGTTCAATCAGCCGATCTCGGCATTCCAGGGAATACAATTCATGCTTGCCGATATGGCCACCTCGGTTCGGGCGGCGCGCAACCTTGTCAGGGAGGCCGCCTGGCTCAAAGACACGGGAAAACCGTTCTCGCACGTGGCCGCGATGGCGAAGCTTTTTGCGACCGACACCGCGATGAAGGTTACCACCGACGCGGTGCAAATCTTCGGGGGATACGGCTACATGCAGGATTATCCCGTCGAGCGTTTGATGCGATCGGCCAAAGTCACGCAGATTGTCGAAGGGACCAACCAGATACAGCGCATCGTGATCGCGCGCCATTTGCTGAAATGACAGGGATTGAGAATCGTGGATAGGTTGATTCGAGAGGCGGCCGAGCAGATAGCCGGCGCAACGAAAGTGATCGCGCTCACAGGAGCGGGAATTTCGGTGGAGAGTGGGATTCCCGCTTTTCGAGGCACCCAGGGCCTGTGGGACAAGTACGACCCGATGGAGTACGCCACCATCGAAGCCTTTCGGTCAAATCCTTTCAAGATATGGACCATGCTTCGCGAGTTGAGCGACCTCGTGATCGGCGCCAAGCCCAATCCGGGCCATACGGGACTTGCGGAGCTCGAGATCATCGGCAAACTGAGCAGCATCGTGACGCAGAATGTCGACGGACTTCATCAGGCAGCCGGAAGCACATCCGTTATCGAGTTTCACGGGAACGGCCGCAACCTCGTGTGTCTCTCGTGCCGTCGCCGCTATTCGCGCGAAGAGATCCCGCCGGAAATGTTTCCGCCGATGTGCGCGTGCCTGAACATCTTGAAGCCCGACGTCGTTTTCTTTGGTGAAATGATTCCGATGCATGCACTGCTCGCGGCCCAGTCGGAAGTGCGCGATTGCGATGTCATGCTGGTGGTCGGGACGTCTGCGCAGGTTGAGCCGGCTGCCAGCCTGCCGTTTGCGGCCAAGGCGCGAGGAGCGAAAGTCATTGAAGTCAATCCGGAGCCGACGGGTTTGACACGACATCTTTCCGATATCGCCATCCACGAAAACGCTTCTGCGGTGATGCCGGCGATCGTAAAAATGGTGAGAGAATTACTGCACGTGTAAAAAGAGAAAGCTCGTTCAAGGGATACAGGGAAGAAGGATCAGGAGGAAGCGCATGGACACAATTGATGCGATCAAATCGCGGCGCAGCATCAGGAAGTATAAGGATACATCCATCACGGATGAGCAATTGCGGACGCTGCTCGAGGCCGTTCAGTGGGCGCCGTCATGGGCGAATGTGCAGTGTTGGGAGATAATTGTGGTGAAGGATGCATCCGTGAAAGAGAAGCTTGCCGCCACATTGTCGCCCGGTAATCCATCTACGGAAGCCGTGAAGACAGCGCCCGTTGTCATCGTGGGATGCGCGAAGAAGGGACAGTCCGGCTACTATAAGGGGCAGGCGCTCACCAGCAAGGGCGACTGGCTGATGTATGACATGGGGCTCGCGATGGAGAACCTGGTGCTGGCGGCGCAGTCAATGGGGCTCGGCACCGTTCATATAGGCGCCTTTAACATAGAGGAAGCGGAGAAAGCGCTGGGAGTGCCCGAGGGTGTTACGGTGGTAGCGATGACGCCGGTGGGCGTGCCGGCGGCCGACAGCCGCGCTCCGAAGCGGCGCGCGATCGAGGAATTCGTCCATTACGATAAATACTAAAACCGTAGTCGCGCGCCATTTACTCAGACATTACAGTGCGAACATTAAATCCGGATAAAGTTGCGGCATTCAAATTCGCAAACGGCCCGGTGGGCTGCCTTCTCACTCACGGGTTCACCGGTTCCCCATTTGAAATGCGCGAGCTTGGTGAGTATCTCGCGGGCAAAGGGCTGACGGTGTTGTGCCGGCCGCTGCCGGGACATGGGACGAGCGCTCGCGACATGCTGAAGACGAACTGGCACAACTGGTACCGGGGGGCGGTGGACAATCTTGCGGAACTGAGTAAGAGCTGCGAGAAAGTTTTCTTGTGCGGCATGTCGATGGGGGGCACATTGAGCCTTCACATGGCCGCCCATTATGCGCGACGGTACAAGGTTGCCGGAGTGGCGGCCTACGGCGCGCCCATTTACCTGAAAAACATCCTTCTGCCGATCCTTCCGCTGGCGAAGAAGGTTCTTACATTCAAGCCGCCATCCGAAAGCGATGTCGCTGATCCTGCCGCCAAGGAAGCGCAGGAGAGTTACGACCGCACGCCGCTCGAGTGCATATCTTCTCTGCTTGAACTTCTCTCGCACGTGAGGAACGACCTTCAGGACATCACCGTGCCGGCTCTGCTGATCCAGAGCACGAAGGACAACACGGTACATCCTCCGAACGTGTGGCTCGTTCATAAGCTGCTCGGCAGCTCCGACAAGACCGTGATTGAAGTAAATCGGTCATATCATGTGATCACGGTCGACTACGATAAGGATATCGTCAAGGAGAAGACCTACGAGTTTATTCGACGGGTCGCAAAGCTGTGATGAGCAATCCGGCGCAGCATCTGCTAGAGCGTTTGGCCATCCACCAGATATGTACTCCCAACTCCTCTTCCAACATTGAGACGAACTGCTACTTCATCAACGATTCGGTGCCGACACTGATTGATACGGGAATCGCAAGCAGCGAGGCATACGAGGCTCTCAGCGCGGCGTTGTCCGAGCACCGACGCTCGGTGGCGGATATAAAGCGGATTCTTCTGACGCACGGCCACGCCGATCATCGGGCGCTGGCGCCGCGCATCCAGGCTGAATCGGGTGCGGAGATTTATTATCATCATGCGGAGCGCAGCCGGGTGACGGGTGCTCCGAGCAGCGGAAAAGATCCGGGCAAAGAGATCGAGTTTTTTCATTCGCTGGGAGTTCCTCATGATTTGGCGGTCAGGCTGGTGGATGGACCGGAGGACCCCGCAATCAAGCCGCGAGCGCCTTCCGCAATTGCCTTGAGCGGCGGCGAGGAATTTCTTTTCGATGCGATGGCGCTCAACGTAATCCATACTCCCGGTCACTCCGGCGGCTCGATCTGTTTTCTGGACAATGAGCATGACCTCCTTTTCACCGGCGACACCTTGCTGCCGACCTCCAGGATAACCGCATTCATTGAACTCGAAGTATCGGTACAGAATGCCGACTACAATCCGCTCAATCTGCACCTGGAAAGTCTTGAGCGCCTCGAAATGCTCGGACCGAAGCAGGTGCTCCCCGGTCACGGCGATCCTTTCCACGGTTGCAGCATTATCAATGGCGAAGTCCGCGAGCGCCATCGGAAGAGGCGAACCCATATTCTCCGGGCGCTCAGGCATGGGCCGAAGACTCTCTACCAGATTTGCCGGTCGGTTTTCCTTTTCAATTCGGACGAAGACCTATACCTCGCCCTCAGCGACGTGCTGGGCAATGTTGGCATCCTCCATGACGAAGGCAAGGTGCGACAACGACGTGACGGGCGTCATTTCCTTTACGAAATAATATAACCAAAGGAGGTTCTGTGGCCAAAGCGGAGAAATATAAAGCCATGGTGGCCACCGCACACCCGCTTGCAACCGGCGTGGGCATTTCAGTGCTCGAAAAGGGGGGCAATTGCGTCGACGCGGCGGTTGCGGTCGCGGCAGCGCTGAATGTTGTGGACATGGCGAATACGGGCATCGGGGGAGATGCTTTTGCCCTGGTGTATTTCAAAAAAGAAGGCAAAGTCGTTGGATTGAACGCAAGCGGCAGGTCGCCTTTTGCGGCCACGATAGAAGAGTATCGGAAGCGCGGGCATGCCGCAGTGCCCGAACGAGGGCCTCTCTCAATCACCACACCCGGCGCGCTGAGCGGATGGGCGATGCTACATGAGCGTTACGGCGTCCTTCCTTTTGGAAGCCTTCTTCAGCCCGCAATCGATCTGGCGAGGAACGGCTTCGAGATCAATGCCGCCATCGCCATCTTTATCGGAATCAGTTCCGGCGTCATCTGCGGATATCCGACTACCGAAGAAATCTATTTGAAACCGTTTGGCGGAATGCCGGGGCCGGGTGAGCGAATGGTTCAGGAAAACCTCGCGAAGAGTCTCGAACAGGTGGCAAAGGAAGGAGTCGACTCCTTCTATAAGGGCCCGCTGGGCCGCCGAATATCCGAATTCGTTCGGCAGTCGGGCGGAGTCTTATCTGAACGCGATTTTGTCGAACATCGCCCGAACTGGGTCGAGCCCATCAGCACGACGTATCGCGGATATGAAGTCGTTACCATCCCGCCGAATTCGCAGGGGCTGGCTCTGCTCCAGATGCTCAACATCTTTGAAAAACTTGACGTGAAGTCGCTGAGTCTTAATCCCGTCGACCTGCTGCATTACCAAATCGAAGCCAAGAAAATCGTTTTCCGCGACCGAGCCCGATATTATTGTGATCCAGAGTTTCACGATGTTCCGGTGGAGCACCTGCTGAGCGAGGAATGTGCTCGCAAGTACAGGAGCAGCATTGATCCCGGGCGGGCGGCCGAAGCTGGAAGCGCGACCGCAGGCATGAGCGGAGACACGACATATTTCTCAATTGTCGACGCCGAGGGCAATGCCGTCTCCTTCATCAACAGCCTCTTCGACCTCTTCGGGTCGGGAATGGTCGCGGGCGATACCGGGATCATCCTCCAGAACAGGGGAAAAAGTTTTTCACTCGATCCCGGCCATTGCAACGCGCTGGAGCCGCACAAGCGCCCGATGCACACTCTTGTTCCCTGTATGGTTCTGCGCGAATCCAGACCTTATCTGGTCCTTGGATGCATTGGAGGAGATCAACAAACCCAGGGGCTGTTGCAAATCCTCACGAACATTATCGATCTCGACATGTCGCCGCAGGAAGCGATCAACGCGCCACGATGGCGCAGCTACGAAAACGGCAGACTTGTCCTTGAAGCGGCGATAGGGGAGAATGTTGTGCAGTCGCTGTCCCAACGGGGACACCCGCTGACCGACGAAATCGATTTCTTCGGCGGATCCCAGTGTATCCGCATCGAGGAAGACGGGAGTTTGACCGGCGCCACGGATCCGCGGCTGGCGGGATGCTGGCAAGGGCTGCACTAACCAGTAGTTAATCTCTTTTATCGATACCGTCGGTCTGAAAAGCAATAAAATCCTCGGCTCTGTCTGTTCTCTTACTCTTCTTTTTAAACCGGATGATGCCATAATCCCACTCTTTGGCAATCCTCTTTGTTCAGTTTTGCATCTGATCCATCGGTGTCACGTCTTGTCATGGCACAATTTGTGCTTGATTTGCCAAGTTGCCGGGCACTGGCTCCGGCCATAGTTAACCGATAGCCTATATCTACCGGGCCAAGGGAGAATGATGGGCACGAAATATTTATCCCCCAGCATCTATGACGAACGAATCGGTTACAGGCTCACCCTCTCATTTGCGCTGACGGGCGTCATTCCTTTGCTCCTGAGCACGTATCTGATCGGGGCCATCTGGCTGCCGGGCTTGCAGGTTTGGGCGAGGGTAGGTCTGCTTCTTGGTTGCAGTCTTCTGATATCGCTGCTCGGGTATTTTCTGTCCAGGACAATAGTGCGGACGATACTGAAGACGTCGGAGGCCGCCAAGGAGATCGCCGACGGGAATCTATCGAGGCGGTTGGAGATTCGCAACGAGCGCGCCGAGATCAATACGCTTGTGGACTCGTTCAACAGAATTACGGCTCAACTGGAGCAGAAGGTGAAGGATGTGCAGGCGTCTGAGGAAAAAGTGCGCCACCTGCTGAATAATATTCCTGACTTGCTATACTATCTCGAACCGAGCGGCCTTATTTCTTCAATAAATCATGAGGTAGGGGAGCTGTTGGGATACACGGAAGCGGAACTGGTCGGCCAGGAATTTTCGACGATTGTGCATCCCGATGATTACCGCAAGTACGAGCCTGTTTTGAAAGAGCGCAGGTCGGATGAGCGGCGGTTAACACGGGGCTTGCATATCCGGCTCAAGACGAAGGCGGGCGAGTACCGCGACTTTGAGATCAATTCGCGCGGGATCTACGACTTGGCGAATGTCTTTTTGGGCACTGAAGGTTTGGCTCGCGACATCACGGCGCAACTGGCGCTGGAATCTGAGCGCGAAGAATTCCTGTACATGCTGACGCACGACATCAAGAACCCGATATCAGCGATTCTGTTCATTATTTATATGATGCGGGACGGCACGATTTCTCCACCCAAATATCCCGAATATTACGAGAAAATGGAACGAGCGTGCAATGGAGTGAACATGCTGGTCGAGGACTTTCTCGAGGTCAAGAAATTTGAGCGCGGGCTTGCGGTTTTGGATGTTCGGCCCACGGATCTGGCGCCTCTGGTTAAGGAGATCGTTCTTACCTATCAGTCTGAGGCGCGGGCCAAACAAAAACAGTTGTCTTATCGTCTTCATGCCGAGGGAGAGTCCGTGCCGGCCGTCGTGGATGAGAAATACTTTCAGAGAGCCGTTGAAAACCTTCTCACCAACGCAATCAAATTTTCGCGAAACCGGATTGAAATGGTTGTGAAGAAAAACCAAGATTGCGTGGAGATTCAAGTGAGCGACGATGGGCCGGGTGTGTCAGACGAAGAGAGGGAGCACATTTTCAAACTATTTCATCGTTCATCAGGCGCGAGAATGACCAAGGGCATTGGTGTCGGTCTCACTTCGGCTGAAAGGATCATCCGTGCCCATGGCGGCTCACTGCGGGTGGACCCGGGAAATGGGAATGGCTGCTCGTTCATCATCACTCTTCCGCCGGTTTCCGGAATCACCATGCCTCAATCCGTTCTTCCCGAAGCGCCGATCCTGCAACCAGCGCAACAGTCCCCGTAGTTTTTCAGTTTGTCTGAGAAAGCGTATCCGGACTTCTATCCTGCTGCGCACCCGCCATGGCTCCTGAATATGAATCATTGGAGGCTCCCTGTCTTTGACACGTTTCGAGGATTAGTGATAAAATGAAATGTTTGGTTGTGATTAAATATGTAGCATAGAGGTTTCTTCCTTTAGTATGTCGGGGGCAAATCCGAAAATCAGATTCAAGGGCATTCGTGTTCACAATTTAAAGAACCTCGATCTGTATCTGGAGCGCAACAGGCTTACGGTAGTAACCGGAGTGAGCGGCTCGGGCAAGTCGAGTCTTGCTTTCGACACAATCTATGCCGAGGGGCAGCGCCGCTACGTCGAGTCTCTGTCGGCATACGCCCGCCAGTTCCTGGAAAAGATGGATAAGCCGGACCTCGACAATGTTGAGGGTATCCCGCCTGCAATCGCCATTCAGCAGAAACCGCCTTCGAAAAGTTCACGCTCGACGGTAGGCACAGCAACGGAGATCTATGATTATTTGAGGCTTTTGTTTGCCCGCATCGGAAATGTCCATTGCCGCTCCTGCGGCAAGCAGGTCCGAAGGCACACGGTCGAGGACATATTGGAGGCGCTTGTTGCTTTCTCGGGGAAGAGGGCCTTCATCATTGCCCCAAAAGGAATTGTCACGGACAGCACACCGGCTCAACTGGCGGAATTCAGCAAGCGCGGATTTGCGCGAATAATAGTTGAGAAAAGGATTCGCGAGCTGGAAGAGGCGGTTTCAGAAGCGTTGCCGGCCGGAGCGGAATGGGGGCTGGTTATTGACCGGATGCAGATAAGTCCGCAATCGCGCTCTCGGCTGGCGGATTCGCTCGAATTGGCTTATGGCGAAGGCGATCGAAGGCTGGAAGTTCACATCGTGGATGGGCCGAAGCTGAAATTTACCAGCCGCCATCTCTGTCCCGAATGCGATCTTGAATACGAAGACCCATTTCCTCAACTGTTCTCTTTCAACAGCCCGCTGGGCGCCTGCCAGGAATGCAATGGATTCGGAAACATCATCAGGCTCGATATGGATCTCGTGGTTCCGAACAAGCAGAAGACGTTGAATGAAGGCGCGATCAAGCCATGGACATTTCCGAACTACGAGTGGCCGATGGCGGAGTTGAGGCAGATCGCGGAAAAAGAGAGGATTCCGCTTGATGTCCCGTTCGAGCGGCTGTCGGAGAAGAATGTACGCTTGCTGATGGAAGGCAAGCGCTTCTTCCCCGGCATCATCAAATTCTTCGAGATGCTCGAAAAGAAGAAGTACAAGCTTCACATCCGCGTGCTTCTCAGCAGGTTCCGCAGTTACGTCACTTGTCCGAAATGCAATGGCGATCGCCTGCGACCTGAAGCGCTTGCAGTCAAGATAGCGGGAAATTCAGTCGCCGATCTCTGCCGCAGCCGAGTCACCTCGTCGATAAGTTTTCTGGAAAGCCTGGAGCTTCCGAAGCAGAAGCGTGAAATTGCCGACCTGCTCTTGAAGGAGATTATACGGCGTTTGCGGTATCTTGTGGACGTCGGACTGGATTATGTTACGCTTGACCGTCTCACCCGCACCCTCTCGGGTGGCGAATCGCAGAGGATCAATCTCGCCTCGTGTTTAGGCTCGGGTCTCACAGACACCCTCTACATTCTGGACGAACCCAGCATCGGGATGCATCCAAAAGATAACGACAGATTGATCAACATTCTGAAGAAACTTCGCGATACGCACAATACGGTTCTCGTTGTCGAACATGATGCAGATATCATATCTGCGGCTGATGAGGTGGTAGACTTGGGGCCGGGCGCCGGCGCCAGCGGCGGCTCGATCATTTTTCAGGGGGACGTTCAGGAGCTGAAGCGCTCGCGCAAATCGCTGACGGGGCAGTATCTCAGCGGGAAACGGACGATAGGCAATGGGCGCGCCCGGCGACTTCCGCATGGCTATCTGAGGGTGCTGGGTGCGCGCGAGCACAATCTGAAGGATATCGACGTTGATTTTCCGCTGGGAGTGCTCACGTGTGTGACCGGCGTGTCTGGTTCGGGAAAAAGCACTCTCGTGGATGAGACGTTGTATCGGGGCATTCTGCGCCAGCAAGGCTATTCGTGCGACCGGCCGGGCGCTCATGAGGCGCTGGTAGGGGTAGACGAGATCGAGCAGGCGATCATGGTGGATCAATCTCCGATTGGGCGGACGCCGCGCTCGAACCCGATCACGTACATGCATGCCTTCTCCGAGATCCGCACCCTTTTCGCTTCGACTATTTCCGCGCAGTTGCGCCAGTTCACCGCGAGCGACTTCTCGTTCAACGTGGGAAGAGGGCGGTGCCAAAAATGCGGCGGCGACGGCACGCTCAAGATAGAGATGCAGTTTTTGGCCGACGTATATATTACGTGCGATGCGTGCGACGGCAGACGGTACAAATCGTCAATTCTGGATGTCCGGTATAAGGACAAGACCATTCACGATGTCCTTCAGATGACCGTGTCGGAGGCCTGCACCTTTTTCGGGGATATCCCATCGCTAAGAAGCCGTCTGAAGGTGCTCATGAATACCGGGCTGGGATATCTCACACTCGGACAACCATCGAATGTGCTTTCGGCGGGCGAGGCCCAGCGCTTGAAATTGGCCGCGCATATCGCCGAAGGAAAATCCACGAGGACCCTGTTCATTTTTGATGAACCGACGACAGGCCTGCATTTCCATGATATCGGCAAGTTGATCGACTGCTTCAATGCGCTCGTTGATATGGGCAACACTGTTGTCGTGATCGAACACAATATGGAAGTGATCAAGTGCGCGGATTACGTAATTGATCTGGGGCCCGGCGGCGGGGATGAGGGAGGCCGAGTTGTGGCGTTTGGTCCTCCCGAGAAGATAGCGGCGACGATCGCTTCACACACGGGTCAGTACTTGAAGAAACATCTCAGTGGAAGGCCGCTGAAGAATTAAGAAGGCGTCTATGTCTTCCAAAATTCTTTTAACAGGCGCTCCCGGGATCGGGAAAACGACTGCCATAAGAAAAGTAGCGGAAGGGCTCGGAGCGCGCGCTTCAGGATTTTATACGGAGGAAATGAGAGAAGGCGGCCGCAGAGTCGGATTTGAGATAGTAACGCTCGACGGGCGGCGCGCTCCGCTTTCCCACATCGGGATTCCCGGTAAGCAGCGAGTCGGACGATATGGAGTGGATACGGAATCGATGGATTCGGTAGCCGTTCCCGCCATCAAGCGGGCGATCGAGGAAGGGCATATCGTCATTATCGACGAGATCGGCAAAATGGAGTTGTTCAGTCACAGATTTCGTCAGGTGGTTCTGAAAGCGTTCGGCTCCTCCAGCCCGGTGGTGGCGGTTATCATGGCCAAGCCGAATCCGTTCGCCGATTCCTTAAAAGAAAGAGACGATGCAGACCTCATCGAACTGACGCATTCGAATCGAGATTCGGTTCCGGCGAAAATCATCGAAGATATTCTTTTTTTTCTGCGCAAGCCTTGAGACCACATTCCAGTTTCTCTGGAAATCGACATGGGCTTTGATTATAATGGGCTCAGGTGGTATGGATGCAACACATCGCACTGCATGCAAAGCGATACTATCAATTCAGTGAATATCTGAAAGAACGCTTTGGTTGCAAGGTATATAAAGTGACCATAGATGCAGGTTTCACTTGCCCGAATCGCGACGGGAAATTGGGATGGGGCGGGTGTACCTACTGCAACAATAAGGGATTCAGCGCGAACACGAGGAAAGCACCGGGCCCGATCGCCGAGCAGGTCAGGCAGGGAATGGAGTTCATGCGCCGGCGCTACAAGGCGGAGAAATTCATCGCCTATTTCCAGGCGTACACAAATACATATGCTCCGATCGAGATCCTGCGAGCATACTATGATGAGGCGCTTGCTTTTGAAGACATGGTGGCTCTTTCCGTTGGAACCCGTCCCGATTGCGTTCCCGAGTCGGTTCTCGATCTGATCGAGAGTTACCGCTCGAGTCATGAAGTCTGGATCGAATACGGGCTGCAGACAATTCACGACAAGACACTACGGCTTATTAATCGCGGGCATGATTATGCGGTTTTTCTCGATGCGCTCGATCGGACGAAGCAGCGCGACATTAAGATTTGCGTGCATGTTATTCTGGGATTGCCGGGAGAGTCCCGCGACGACATGATGGCGACCGCATGCGCCGTGGGTGAAATGAATATCCACAGTCTGAAAATCCACCTGATGCACGTATTGAAGGATACGCCGATCGAGAAGGACTATCGAGAAGGGCTTTTCAAGGCGCTCGAGTTCGACGAGTACATCAAATTAGTGTGCGACTTCCTGGAGTGTATCCCGCCGACGGTCTCGATTCAGCGCCTCACCGCCGATGGCCCGCGCACGATCCTGCTTGCGCCGGCCTGGGCGACTGAAAAAGGCAGGACCCTCGCAGCCATCGACGCCGAATTCATTCGGCGCAATTCCCGGCAGGGAATCCGCACCGGATCATCCCACTGATCTCCAGCTTAGCGGACAGAGAAGCTGGTTTCGCGCACCTCACGTTCGAAATTCGTAAATATCGTCACTCTCACGCGGTACTCGCCTCGGCCGGCATCCGGTGGAAGATGAAGCGGAACGCTTGAACTATAGGTCCCGTCAAAATGCTCGACACGGACCTCGGGATTTCCCACCAGTTGGCCGTAGTACGTTATTTCTCTCAGCTCGGTTACCGGAGTAGACGTGTTCGGATATGGCGTGAGCAGCGCATAGGTCATGTTGATATTCACAGTTTCGCCTGCTCGCACCGTGCGCGGGGAAGCGGATACTTCCTCTATTTCCAGCAGCGGTTGTTTCCATGTTTCATAGCTGTATCTGTGCGCGGTCTCTGGCCGGGACCTCGCTTCATCATATGCGTAATGGCCGATGGCCCCGCCAATGAGCGCACCGACAAGCCCGCCGACAACCGCCCCGCCGAGGCCTTCGTCAACTATCGCGCCTGTTACGGCGCCGGCGCCTGCGCCCACGCCCGCTCCAACGGCCGCCCCTCGATGATCCTGAGAAACCGAAGCGCAGCCGCTGAACGGAAAGACCAACGACAAACATATAAGGAGCGCTGCAGATTTTATTTTCATGTTCATGGATAGCCTTCGGTGAAAATATATTTCACATGAATGTTTTTTTCAGTAAAGCCCCATCTCTTTTATCAAATATGTTCATGTTCACCTGATGCCGCAACAACGATGATTCGAGTCAGATATAGGCGGAAAAGCGGCTCCGCCAGCCTTTGACATTGAGAAAGATGTTGCAGTATAGTGTGGAATCGCGGGTCGGTGAATTAGCACTTTTCCCCTTACTGACAACAAAGGAGGAAGAAGAAATGGGCCGATTGATTGACGAAGGAAAGGAACTCGAAGATCTCTTGCGGTTGAAGGGGAAAGTGGTAGCTTACAGGAAGCTCGAGAAAGCCGAAGAACTCTCTGCTATTCCAAATGTTCATATTCCCGAGCGTACTTTCACCTTTTGTCAGGTTCCGTTCATGGTGCGCGCACTTGGCATGACGGTCGGCGCCACTGAGAATAGTCCGATGCTGGATCGATGCATGCGGCTGCACGGCTTGAAGAACCCTGATGCCGACAGTATGGCCAGGGAATCGGCGATGCTTTCGACGACATGGTTTGGCTCGGCCGAAGAAGCGATGGAACAGCAGAAGGATTATAAGAGGATACCGGCCGGAGGCGCGATAGCGGCTGCTCCACTGACTGACGGAAAATTCGAGCCCGATGTGGTTCTAATATATGGCAATCCTGCGCAGATCATGATGATCATGTGCGGGCTTCAAAAAGAGAAGTATGAGAAATTTCAATTCTCGTTCATAGGGGAGGGCGCCTGTGCCGACTCATTGGGGCAATGTTATGTGGACCGGAAACCGGCGCTGGCAATACCGTGCTACGGAGAAAGGGCGCTGGGCCAGGTGGCCGACGATGAGATAGTCATCGCATTGCCTCCGGATAAACTGGCGCCTGCACTTTCCGGAATCCGGAAACTCGCGAAAGTGCGGTTGAGCTATCCCGTTTCTTATATTGGAGGTCTTGCCGACGTCATTCCTATTCTTTCGCAGATCTACACCATGCACCGCTAACGAAGCAGAGGGAGGAGCTTGTCATGGGATCAGCAGATGAATTGACTTTTTTGGATGCAACCGCGCAGGCCGAGTTGGTGCGGCGGAAAGAGCTCAAACCGATCGAGATGGTTGAGGCGGCGATCCAGCGAGCCGAGCGGCTGAACCCGAAGCTGAATGCGATCGTCACGCCCATGTATGAGCAGGCACGGGAAGCGGCCAAAGGCGCATTGCCGAATGGCCCGTTTACCGGCGTGCCTTTTCTTCTCAAGGATCTGGGAGCCACGTACGGCGGCGTGCGCCAGACGGCGGGTTCGGCGTTTCTGAAGGATTTTATTCCCGACCACGACAGCGAACTGGTGGCGCGCCACAAGAAGGCGGGGCTCGTGGTGATCGGAAAGACGAATACGCCTGAATTTGGAATCGTGCCGACCACCGAGCCTCATTTCTTTGGGCCCGCTCGCAACCCCTGGAACACCGAGAGAAGCACGGGCGGCTCGAGCGGCGGCTCGGCGGCGGCGGTGGCCGCCGGGATTGTTCCTTTCGCGCATGCCAATGACGGCGGCGGTTCGATCAGAATTCCCGCTTCCTGCTGCGGGCTCTTTGGACTCAAGCCGACGCGCGCGCGCAATTCTCTCGGGCCCGATTTGGGCGATATGATAGGCGGATTAGTTGCTGAACACGCGGTAACGCGCTCGGTGCGTGATAGCGCGGCGCTGCTGGATGCGACTGCCGGTCCGGTTCCGGGCGACCCATATTGGGCGCCGCCGCAGGAGCGGCCTTATTTGGAAGAAGCAAAGACGGATCCCGGGCGCTTGCGGATCGCGTTCACAACGGAAACGGGAACGGGAACTCCGATGAGCCAGGACTGCATTGACGCGGTTCGCGACGCCGCTAAATTGTGCGAGAAGCTCGGGCACCGTGTCACTGAGGCGGCGCCTGCGGTCGCAGGCGAATTAGTCAGCCAGATGTTCATGACGCTGTATGCCGCCGGCCACTCGTGGGCGATTAGCGCTTTCTCAATGCTGTCAGGGAGAACGCCCTCTGAGGAACATTTCGAACCGCTGACATGGGCTCTTTACCAGATGGGCAAACAGGTCTCCGCGTCCGATTACCTGATGGCGGTAGCCGGCCTGCAACAGATTTCCCGGCAGGTGGCGAGATTCATGGTTGACTATGACATTTGGCTGAACGCAACGCTGGCCGAGCCGCCGTTACCGTTGGGGACTCTCGATTCTCCGCCCGATGATCCTTTATACGGGCTCATGCGCTCGGGCGCGTATGTGCCCTATACGCCGATCTGCAATTTTACCGGCCAGCCGGCGATGTCGGTGCCGTTATACTGGAATAAGGAAGGTCTTCCGATTGGGACGCATTTCGTGGCTCGCTTCGGAGACGAGGCGACTCTGTTTCGCCTGGCTGCCCAACTCGAACAGGCGCGGCCGTGGGCGGAGAGGCGGCCGCCTTTGTCTGCTTAGAAGGCGTTCTTATGTGCGAACATTGCGATGATATTGGCATGCCGGTCGAGATCACCGCTCCTGAACAATATCATTGCCTGAAAGACGAGATTGTCAGGCTTCTTGCTGCAGGCAGCATCCGACTGCTCAAGGGGACATGCAGCCTGAAAGAGATCACGAGAGGAGCGCTGTGGCCGGCAGATATCCTCGAGCACGATTTTCAGTGTGTATCGTGCAGGCGCAAGTTCAATCTTTTCGCTGATACCTACCATGGCAATGGTAGATGGAAAATCGTTTCCGAGTCTTGACAAATCGGGATATGTGCGATATGATGACCTCGCATATCCTTGAAGAACTGGCACGGTTTTTCATCAAAGGGGGACTCCTCACCCTCCCACGATCCTTTTTCTGTTTCACCTGATCCTGTGTAGCGAAGAAGCTCATTTATTTTCTGACGCGAAAGGGGGTGAAAAAGATGAAGCGTTTCTTTCGTCCGCGGCAAGGGTTTACGCTTGTCGAACTTCTGGTCGTTATAGCCATCATCGGGATACTGGCTGCAATCCTGCTGCCTGCTTTGGCGAAAGCGCGGGAATCCGCCAGGCGGACGGCCTGTGTAAATAACCTGAAGCAATTAGGAATGATTTTCGTTCTCTACGCGAACGAGAATTCCGGCGATTATCCGCCTTGTCAGAACCAGAGCGCGACGTTCATGTTTGAGCCGAATGCGCTGTATCCTGAGTACCTGACTGATGCAGCCATTATGGCCTGTCCCTCGGATCCCGAGTATGACCCGAAGACCAATTTCCGCTTGGTTGTGGATACGACACTCAGCGACGGCTCCTTCAATTCGACCGGTCAGGCGTTCCACAGCGGAGTCGTTCATCCGGATTGTATCGGTCCGCTCAGCTACGTGTACGCCGGTTGGCTGCTGACAAACGATAGTGAGTCGCTGGCGGGCCTTGCGATTTATAGCTGGCTGGATTCGGTTATGCCAATCAGCGTCTCCAATTCGGACGGGTGGCGAGGGCGCGACATCAATATTGCTTCGTTCGGATTCAGCGGTTCGGGCAATGGGGGAAGCAGCTACATCATGCGGCTGTCCTATGATGTCGACCGGTATATGCTGAGAGACATCAATCAGGTATTATCTTCCGGCGGCTCTCCCGGTCTCGGGGCTTTACTTCCGCTTATGTGGGACCAGGTATCGACGAACATAAGCGAGTTCAGCCATGTCCCGGCGGGAATGAACGTGTTGTATCTAGACGGGCATGTTGAATTCAGGCGATACGACAAGACGACAGATCAGTTTCCTGTGTCTCCCATCTACGCAGCCATGAACGGAGGGATAGAGGCCAAATCTTTGAATTATTGTCCGTGAACGGGCCAGGCCGACGGCAGGACAAAACCTTATGATTTAAGGCCATTCTCGGCCCGGTATTATTTCGGCGCCATGCGGAGCGCGCCGTCGAGACGGATGGTCTCTCCGTTGATATAGGGGTTGCGGATAATCTGCTCGACCAGCATGGCGAATTCCTGCGGCAGCCCCAGCCGCCGCGGAAACGGGACCGAGGCGTGAAGCGCCTGGCGGTTCTCCTCGGGCAGCATGGCCATCAACGGCGTGTCGAACAGGCCCGGTGCAATGGTGACCACTCGAATACCAACTCCCGCCAGATCACGCGCCATTGGAAGAGTCATTCCGACGACTCCGCCCTTGGATGCGGAATAAGCCGCCTGCCCTATCTGGCCGTCAAACGCGGCGATGCTGGCGACATTCACTATTACGCCTCGCTCGCCGTTCTTGTTCGGCTCATTGAAGGTCATTGCGAAGGCCGCTTTACTGGCGACATTGAACGTTCCAATGAGGTTCAACTTGATCAGCCATTCGAACGAATTGAGTTCATGATATCCGCTTTTTGAAACGGTCCGCCTTGCCAGTCCCGTTCCGGCGCAGTTAATACAAAAATGAACCCCGCCATATTCGTGCCTCGCCCGTTCGATTGCCTGATTGGCGTCGGCCTCGCTGGTCACATCTGTCTTCACAAAAGTGGCCTTTCCGGACAGGTCGGAAGCCAATTTTTTTCCCAGGTCTTCGTTGACGTCCAGAACGACGGCATTCGCGCCCGCCCCGACCAAAGTTCTCACGGTCGCTTCGCCAAGACCGGAAGCGCCGCCGGTAACAAGAGCAGTTTTTCCTTGAATATCCATACCTCACCCTTTCTTTTGATTGTGATTCTTCTACATGTCTTTCAGCGCGCTTTTCAAAACCTTTCCCCCGGGATTCCGCGGGAGCATCGAGTCGCTGAAGACAACATGTTTCGGTTTTTTGTAGCTTGCGATGAGCTTCTTGCAGTGCTCCTTGATTTCATTTTCGGTTGCGGTCATACCCGGCTTCAAACAAATGACCGCTTTCACCGCTTCCTGCATCACCGGATCCGGCACGCCAACCACGGCGGCATCAAGCACGGCGGGATGCTGCATGAGCGCATTCTCGACCTCGATGCAGTATATGTTTTCGCCGCCGGATACGATCATGTCCTTGATCCGGTCGACGATATAGACGTATCCATCTTCATCCATGTAGCCGAGGTCGCCGGTGCGGAGCCAGCCATCAATGATGGTATTGCGGCTGGCTTCGGGATTGTTCCAGTAGCCTCTTACCACGCTCGGCCCTTTGACGCACAACTCGCCGACGGCGCCGCGCTCCTGTTCCTTCGCGTCCGGATCGAGCACTTTCACCTCCAGGACAGGCACGGGCGGACCAACCGCCTCGGGTATGCGCAGGATATCGACATGCGGATTATAGGTCACGATGGAGGTGGATTCGGTGAGTCCCCATACATTGCCGAATTTGACATGGGGAAGCGCTTTGGCAAGTTGATTGAAAAGTTCGACGGGCACCGGCGAGCCTCCCATGAAGAAATACTTGAGCGAGCTCAGGTCATAATCCGCCCAATCGGGCAGGTTCAAAAGGAAATAGAACATCGCCGCGACACCGGCTCCGAAGGTTATCTTCTCCTCCTGAATTTTTGCGAGCGTGTCGTTCGGGAGGAAGAAGGGACGGATGACGCAGCAGCCGCCGATCGAGAGGAAGGCAGTCAACTGGGAATTGATGCCAGTGGCATGGAACATGGGAGCGATGATGAGGGTCCGGTCGGTTTCGCTTCCTTCGGCGAGTCGGGAAGCGATGATCGCGTTGGAGACACAATTGCGGTGGGTTTGCAGGGCGCCTTTTGGTCTGCCCGTTGTTCCTGAAGTATAGAGTATCGCCGCTCCGTCAGATTGGATGACCGGCGGATCAGCTTTCACCGATTTCGGCGCCTGCTTCAAAAGGTCGCCGAAAGGTTTTGTGGCGGCGGGAGCCGCCTCTCCGCAACAGTGAATGCCTTTCAGGCGGAGCTGTTTCTGAACGGGTTTGATTTTATCCCAGTATTCTGAATTCATGAGGAGATAAGATGCGCCGGAATCGTTCAGCATGTATTCGATTTCGGAAGAGGAGCATCGCCAGTTGAGAAGGACAGCGATCGCGCCGATTCGGATGATGCCGTAGTATGCCACCGCGAATTCCCACGAATTGGGCATGAGGATTGCGATGCGGTCGCCTTTCTTCACGCCCAGCTCCTGCAGGTAGTACGCCAGGTTGTTCGCCAGGTTGTCGAAATCCTTGTAGGTGAGCCGCGCGTTATCATCGACCACCGCCTCGCGGTTCGGGAAACTGCCAACCGAGCGGGCAAGTAGTTCGACCAGGTTATTGGGCCGATCGCGGTAATGGCTCATCTCGATGCCCTCATAGTTTTCGCGAACAATGCCTTCGTATGCTTTTGGAGGAAAATTCTTTCGTTCGGGCACCTTCATCCTCTCCTTTCAGTGTTCCGGCAGAATATCTTTTTTTCGGTTTTTTCGGAATCGATTCTTTCTTTGGCTTCTGGGAGCCGCTCGATGTCTTTTCTTATTTGAAATCAAAAGCCACCTTGATTACCGGCTCCGATTTCTGCCTGAAAATCTTGAACGCCTGTTTGTACTCGTGCAAGCGGAATCGGTGCGTGATGAAACCGTCAAGCCTGACATGTTTTTTCTGAATCATCTTCATGGCCAGTGCGAAGCTGCTGATCCGCTCGCCGTTAAAGGTCTCGCAGCCGTGGGCGTTAACTCCGATCAGCCTCAATTCCTGATGCCATACAGGCGTCTGATCAAAAGTAACCGGTGATAATTGGTTTCCGATCATCACATAGTCGCCCCCGGCTCTGAGCCAGCGAAGAGAATGATGGATCGTTTGAGAATAGCCGACGCAGTCGTATACTGCGTCGAAACCGCCCAGGAGAATGGTATTCTTCAGGGGACCGCGGTACATTTTGGCGCCGGTCGAAGAGGCGACAGCCTGATACGGATCACCGGAGAGTATATGATGCGCTCCAAGCGCAAGAGCGAGCCGCCGCTTGAAATCGATCTTCTCCAGGAGATGGATTTTGCAGTGCGGGTTGAGCGCCTTTGCGAACTGGATGACATTCAGTCCAATTGTTCCTGCGCCGATGACAAGAATCTTTTCTCCATCGAGCGGAGGCCGCTTCAGGACAGCATGGAGGGAGACCGCTGCCGGCTCGATAAGGACAGCTTCTTCATCTTTTATGGTATCGGGCGCCTCCACAAGCTGAGACCTGTGGGCGAGGAATTGTTCGCTGAACCCGGCGCCGAGATTCTCAAACGACGCTCCTTCAGAAAAATTGTCGCAGAGCGTGTAGTTGCCGTTTCGGCAAGAAGAGCATGGCGGCTCGATTTCCTTTATGGAGCAGCATGGCAGATATTTTTGAAGCGTCACCCGATCGCCCGGCATCAGATCGCGCACGGCCGGCCCGACTTCCAGTACGCGCCCGACCAGTTCATGTCCCAGAAAGACTCGGGGCACCCCGGAAAGGGCAGCTATTGAAATTGAGGGGCTGGTCTGGACGAAGAACAGCGAGAGGTCGGCGCCGCAGATGCTGGAAAGCAGCGTTTTGACTCTGACCCAGTTTGGACCAGGAAGCTCCCGCTCGGGTATATCGCCATATCGAACGGGGGAGAGCGACGAATAATAAACGGCTGAGAAGATTCTCGACAGAAACTGTGTCGCCAGAATCTTCGGGACACTCACGTCAAAGTAGAGTGATTTCATGAAATCAGAATGTTTTCGCCGATTTTTTTCTCAGCACTCGATCGCTATCTTTATCGGCTGGCCCGTCTCGTATAAAGCAAACGCCTCGGCAGCTCTCTCCAGCGGAAGCCGGTGAGTGATCAGGTCTGAAAGCTGCAGTTTTGGCAATATGTTGATCGCGCGCGGGAATGTATAGGGAGAAAAAAAGACGCCTTTAATCGTCAGCTCTTTGAAGTAGAGCATGAACAGGCTCAGCGACAAGGTCAGGTCCATCGGGTAAACGGCGAAGTAAAAGAGCGATGCTTTGCTGCCCGTGATATTGTAGGCGTCCTGAACGGCCTGCGCGTTGCCCGATGCTTCTATGACAACGTCGAACCCCTTGTTGCCGGTTGCCGCGAAAGCCTTCTCCTGAACATCTTCAACCGAGGGATCTACAACTGCATCGGCTCCAAGTCTTCGCGCCATCTCTCGCTTCGAGGCCACCGGTTCCGACACGAATGTGAAAGCCGCTCCCGATCGGATCGCCAACTGCAGAAGGATCAGCCCTATCGGACCGGCCCCCGTTATCGCTACGCTCATGCCCGGTTTGATATCCGCCATATCGATGCAATGGACGCACACGGACACGGGCTCGGCAAAAGCGGCCTGATCCAGGCTGATGCCTTCGGGCACCGTGAAGGTTTGTTGCGCGTCGACCACGATATACTCTGAAAACCCGCCGTTCGGTTTCCACAATTCAGTAAGCCGCTCGCAGTAATGCTGCTGCCCATTGCGGCAGCGGTAGCATTCACCACAGAAGAGCACTGGATTCGTCACGGCGATTTGTCCCGGGGCAATATCACGCACGTTCGGGCCGACTTCCTCGACGACTCCCGCCAATTCATGCCCAATGAAAAACGGATAATCGCCCGGCACCGGAAACGAACCGGTGAACATCGAGTGGTCGGTCCCACAGATAAGTCCTCTTTTTACCCGTATCTTCACGCCGGAGGACCCTGCCGGAGCAATCGGGACCTCTTCCAATGACACATCACGCGGCCCCTTCAACATTAAGGCTTTCATTATTCTCTCCTGGACGACAGCGACTGGATCAACAAGAGAGCTGTCTTCGTCTTTTTACTCCCGTGAGAATGACTCCTTTGAAAGGTCAGATTCAAAATTATATGCAGATAATAAATAAAGATCAAGCGTGACGGGTCCAGGGTTTCTCTTCTCTTCTTTCGGTCCTGCCGTTGTTGTCTCCCTTGTGAGTATGCGCGTATAATAAAGTTTGGAGAAATGGATAAATGTTGTCAGCTAAAAGGCTCATAGCGCAAAACGCGATTACAGCTCTCCGGACCGAGATCGAATCCGCCGGCGGGAATGAAGTGTTCTTTATCGGCGCCACCAATGAGAAGCGAATGGTGGTGAAAGTCATTCCGCTTGCGCATGGGAATCAGGATGCGGTTCCTGCAATCACTCAGCATGCGCGTCCTGGCGACGTGGTTATTCACAACCATCCCGGCGGGGGGCTGACGCCATCGTCCGCCGACATCTCGATTGCAAGCAATCTCGGCCAGGCCGGTGTCGGCTTTTATATCATCAATAATTCCGCTACCAAGGTATATGAAGTAGTCGCCGCGTTTGCGCGCGAGAAGCTGGAGTTACTGCAAGAGGATTCTCTTGCCGACATGCTCCGGCCGGGCGGTCCGATCGCGCGCAAACTGAAAAATTATGAGCACCGGCAGCAGCAGATCGAGATGATGCGCGCGGTCGCGGATGCATTCAACCGGAACGGGATCGCCGCGATCGAGGCGGGAACGGGCACGGGAAAAACGTTCGCGTATCTTATTCCGGCAATCTGTTGGGCTGTTCGGAACAAGGAACGCGTCGTTCTTTCCACCAACACGATCAACTTGCAGGAGCAGTTGATGAGGAAAGACATCCCGGCGCTTTTGTCGGCGCTCAATATCGAGTGCAAGGCGGCTCTGGTGAAGGGCCGGGGTAACTACATCTGTCTGCGCAAGGCGGCGATGCTCGAACGCGAGTTCGATCTGCTGGCGGCGGCGGATGAGCGCGAGACGCTCCAGCATATTCTGGCATGGTCGAAACAGACGCGCGACGGCAGCCGGTCGGACCTCAACTTTGTCCCGAAGGCCGATCTCTGGGATAAGGTGAATTCCGAGAGCGATTCGTGCGCCCGGGTCAACTGTGCCCATTTCGCCGACTGCTTTGTTAATCGCGCCCGCCGCGAAGCGGCTTGTGCCGACCTTCTGGTGGTCAATCATCATCTGCTGTTTGCCGATCTTTCCGTCCGCAATGCCACCCAAAGTTATTCGGATATGGCTATTCTGCCGGGATACCGCCGCGTGATTCTCGATGAGGCGCACAACATCGAGGATTCGGCGACCTCATACTTCGGCTCCCACATAACACGCCTCGGCCTTCTCCGCCTGCTCGGGCGCATCCATCATGCGCAGTCGCGCAGGCAGGAAGGCGGATTGATTTCCGCTCTCAGAGCAAAGCTGATGCGTGCGCCAGCCGGAAAGGAGCGCGTCGAGGATCTGATCCTCAACATTCAGGAAGAAATCATTCCCCGGAAAAACGATCTTGAGCATTACATTAATGGCGCGTTCGATACTCTTCTCGAATTCCTTCATAATTACAACTTGACTCAGCGGGCGGACGGCGAGCTGAAGATGCGAATCGGGACGTCGCTCCGGGATAATGAGCGCTGGTCACACGACTGCCTGCCGGCGGTCGAGAAGCTCCTGAGCGAGCTCCGCGTATTCGTATCGCGGCTGGCGCTGGTGCTCAAAAAGCTCGAGGAAATCGAACGGGAAAAAGGCTCCGACACCGATTTCTCGGATGACCGGATCGAAATAAATGCGATCGCGAACCGCATCGACTCCGCCGCCTCCACCGTAGAGGATGTCATCTTTGGTGAGGGTATCGACCATGTCCGATGGATTGAAGCCCAAGTACGCGCCAAAAATCCGGCCGTCCGGCTTTATTCTGTCCCGCTGGACGTGGGGCCCGCCCTCGCGGAGCAGGTGTATGTATGTTTTCCAACGGTTGTGCTCACGTCGGCGACATTGACGGTCGAGGGTCGATTCGATTTTCTTTTTTCACGCATCGGGTTGGATAAGATTGACGAAGAAAGGATTCGGTTCCTTAGCCTGCCTTCGCCTTTCAATTTTGCCGAACAGGCTGTGCTGGGCATTCCCACCGATGTACCCAATCCCGGCGATTCAGGATTTCGCGATGTCCTGGTGTCAACGATCTTTCGCTGCCTCAGCATCACGCAGGGCCGCGCTTTTTTACTATTCACCTCTTTTTCGATGCTGGGATGGGCCTACCGCGAGCTTGCGCCCAGGCTCGAGCAGGAACTCGGCGTCAATGCGCTCCGGCAGGGGGACGATAACCGGACAGCATTGCTCGAGCGGTTCCGGCGCGACACGACATCGGTTCTTTTCGCCACGCTCAGCTTTTGGGAGGGTGTCGACGTGGAGGGCGAATCCCTTGAGTGCGTGGTCCTTGCCAAGCTGCCATTCAGAGTGCCCGACGACCCCATCGTGCAGGCGCGCGCCGAAGATATCGAGCGGCGCGGAGGCAATCCGTTCATCGAGTTTTCAGTCCCCCTGGCAGTCATCAAATTCAAACAGGGATTCGGCCGGCTGATCCGCAATCGCACCGACCACGGCGCCGTCCTCATTCTCGATAAGCGAGTAGCCGCAAAATATTACGGGCGAATTTTCTTGAATTCACTTCCGCCTTGCCGCGTGGTGCGCGGAACCTGCGATGAGGTATTTGAGGAGTTTCAAACCCTCTTCACCATGTTGCGGCGAGAGCAAATCGTCTCGGATGTTGCAGAGACGGAGAAGGGCGATTAACGGTGGAAAGTTCAGAGCGGGAAGCGGCCAAACTTTGAAAAAGCCTGAATTTTGTGGTAAATTTAAATGATTGGGTTCATCTTGTGCAAGTAAAGAGGTCCACATGAAGTATTACGTGTGTGACATGTGCGGCGTCAGGATCGAACTGACCGAGCTGCGGTACGTGCTCAAAATGAATATCTTTGCAGCGTATGATACAATGAAGATAGAGCCGTCCGATCTCGAACGAGATTATGAAGAGGAGATTCAAAGGCTGGTCGAGAAGATGGAAGCGATGAACCCGAAGGAGCTGGAAGAGGATGTATTTAAACACTTTACATTTGATCTCTGCCGCTCCTGTCAGCAGAAGTTTCTGCGGAGCCCACTCGGGGCTCCCGAAAGAGCTGCCGGCGAAAACGAATTTCCGCCCTTCGACGTTGATGACTTTCTTCGGCGGCTCGATGATAATTAGCTGCAAAATGTTGATCCTGGGCCGCCGCCCCTTGGATATCTTAGGGAGTAGGAAAAGATGCCGAAAAGAGCATTGATAGTCATCGATATGTTGAAAGATTTTGTTGATAAGAGAGGGGCGTTATATGTTGGGCCGACAGTCGACCGGATTGTGCCCTTCGTTCGGGATAAAATACGGGAAGCCAGGGGACGTGGCGACCTGGTTATCTATCTCACTGATGACCACACGCCGAATGATAAAGAATTCCAATTGTTCCCGAAGCATGCGGTAAAAGGTTCTGCGGGCGCACAGATTATTTCGGAATTGAAGCCAGAGCGCGGCGACAAGGTCGTCCCGAAACGGAGGTTCTCCGGTTTGTACGGCACCAGGCTTGAACGAGTTCTTAAAGAAAATAAGGTAAAACACGTTACCGTCACCGGCGTTTGCACCTCGATTTGCGTGATGGACACGGTCGGTGGTCTCCGGGACAGGGGTTATTCAGTCACGGTCCCCAAGAAGGGAGTCGCTGACTTCGATCAGCAAATGCACAGGTTTGCCCTCACGCGCATGGAGAAGACATACGGAACTGAAATTGTCTGACCGCGCGCTTGTCTTCAGCCTCTCCGCCGGCGTTGCCGTCATCGCAGCCCCCACTATGTTATAATATGCGGAATTTCCCGGCAGCTCCGAGAAAAGCGGGATTTGTTGCTACGAGAGAGTGCTCGTGAAAGATTTTGTCATAACAAATGTGGAAAAAATATATTGCGGCAGGGTGGTCGATCTTTCAGTCGAAACCATACAATATCCGGATGGTAGCGGAGCGAAACGTGAGGTTGTTCGGCATCCGGGGGCAGTAGCCGTTGTGCCATTGCTCTCGCCGCACGAAGTCATCCTGATCCGGCAATTTCGCTATTGTGCGGGAGCAGTTCTCTGGGAGATCCCGGCCGGCACGCTGGAGCGGGGGGAAGATCCCACAGAATGCGCCCACAGAGAACTCATCGAGGAAGTGGGCTATCGCGCACGCGAGATGGAGCGCTTGTGCGCCTTTTATACGTCGCCCGGCTTCTGCAACGAATTTCTTCATGTCTTTGCGGCCCGTAACCTGGAGCCCGCGAAGG
The DNA here is from genome assembly GCA_003598085.1 of Candidatus Abyssobacteria bacterium SURF_5. Taxonomy (NCBI): domain Bacteria; kingdom Pseudomonadati; phylum Candidatus Hydrogenedentota; class Candidatus Abyssobacteria; species Candidatus Abyssobacteria bacterium SURF_5. The sequence continues at coordinate 88,528 of QZKU01000068.1, read as the reverse complement.
CGGAACTTGATAAAGACGAGCAAATCGAGGCGCATCCTGTAGCTTTATCCGAGGCGTTTCGGAAAATAGACGCAGGCGAGATCGTCGACGCGAAGACGATCATCGGCCTCTTGAAGATACGACAGAGACTGCAAGAAACTACATAAGCCAACACAGGGAGGAGAAAATGGCTAAGTTTGATGTAAAGGATATCCGCAATGTGGGCCTAGTCGGCCACGGGGGAACAGGCAAGACTTCCCTCGTGGAGCGCATTCTGAATGAAACAGGCAAAACCAGCCGCATGGGGTCCGTTGATGTCGGAAATACGGTTGGAGATTATCTCGATGAGGAAGTGACGAGGAAATTTACCATTGCCTTGAAGTTGACGCATACCGACTGGCAAAAAGGCCGGATCTACATCATCGACAATCCGGGTTACGCGGATTTTGTCGGTGAAATGGCCGCCTCTCTGGCAGCACTCGATAGCGCACTCATGCTCGTGGATGGGACGGCAGGAATCGAAGTGGGCACGATCACCAGTTGGCGGTACTGCGATAAATACCATCTCTCTCGCGCCATCTTCGTGAACAAGCTCGACAAGGAGCACAGCGACTTCTACAGGATTCTTGCTTCCCTTCGGGAGAGCTTGGGGGATGCCTGTATTCCGTTTACGATACCGATCGGCAAGGAGGCGGGCTTGAAGGCAGTGGTGAGTCTCTGGAAGACGGCGGATGAGTCGCAGGTGCCGGATGATATCCGGGGAAAATTTTCGGAATATCGGGAAAAACTGCTTGAAGCCGCCGCCGAGACGGACGACGCGCTTACCGAAAAATATCTTGAGGAAGGCGCTCTCTCCGAGGAAGAGACCGCAGCAGGCTTGAAAAAAGGCATCGCTTCGGGCGCTATTGTTCCCGTTCTCTGCGGAGCCGGCGAGAAGGGTATCGGGGTAAAGGAATTGCTTGATTTTGCGATGGATTGCCTCCCCTCGCCGCTTGACGTTCCTCGAAGGAAAGCGAAGAACAAGAAACAAGAGTACGAGGAGATTCAGCCGGACCCGTCCGCACCGTTGGCCGCTCGCGTGTTTAAGACCATGACCGACCCGTATATCGGTCAATTGACTTACTTCCGGGTGTTCTCCGGCACCGTTCGCGTCGAAACCGGCTTTTATAACGCGAACAAGCAGGTGCAGGAGCGCATCGGAAACATGTTCGTCATGCAAGGAAAAGAACAGACATCCGTTGATTCAGTCGGCCCGGGTGAAATCGCCGCCATTCCCAAATTGAAAGTTACGGAAGCGGGCGATACCATGTGCGACAGCAACCGCTTCCTTCTCTTCGATCCGATCGATTTCCCGGAACCGATGGTGCGCCTGTCGGTAAAGCCGCAGTCCCGTGCCGATGAAGACAGGATCATGCAGGCTCTCAACCGGATTGCCAATGAGGATCCGACTTTCAAAGTGTATCGAAATCAGGAGACCAAGGAAGAAATCATCGCGGGTATGGGAGACCTTCATTTGAACGTCATCATGGACCGGCTGAAAAGCAAGTTTAATGTTTCGGCCGAAACTTCGCTTCCTCGTGTTCCTTACAAGGAAACGATCAAAGGGAAGGCATCCGCACGGTATCGCCACAAGAAGCAGTCTGGGGGGCGCGGTCAATTCGGTGAAGTCGAGTTGGAACTCACTCCGAAGCAACGCGGAGAAGGCTTTGAATTTGAGGACGATATTTTTGGAGGATCAATCTCAAAGAACTACGTGCCCGCCGTTGAAAAGGGAGTGGTTGAGGCGCTGGAACGGGGCATAATGGCCGGATTTCCGGTTGTAGACGTCAAGGTGCGGCTATATGACGGCATGATGCATTCGGTTGATTCGTCTGAATTGGCCTTTAAGATCGCGGGTTCTCAGGCGGTTCAAAAGGCGGCTTCACAAACGCAAATGGCGTTGCTCGAGCCGCTCATGGAAGTGGAAGTGCTCGTGCCCGAGGAGTTCATGGGCGACATCACGGGCATTTTCAACTCGAAGCGCGGCCGGGTTCTCGGCATGGAAGCCACTCCACACGGACAGATCATCCGGGTAACAGTTCCCGAGGCCGAAATCCTGAATTTTTCCACCGAGCTTCGGTCGATCACCGGCGGGCGGGGCTCGTATACGATGAAGTTCTCTCACTATGAAGAAGTGCCTGCCCATATAACGCAACGTATTATTGATCAGGCGAAAAAGGAAAAGGAAGAAGCCGAAAAATAGAAGCTGATCGGCTTCGAGAAAAACCAGCGGGAAGCTCGAAGCTTCCCGCCCTATTCGTCATCGAGGATGGCTCATCAACTCCTCATAATTTTCCTGACCTCACTCGGCATCGGGTTCACCGGGGCCGTAATGCCGGGGCCTTTGCTTGCTGTCACAGTGAAGGAATCGATCAGCCGCAGCAAGTGGTCGGCCTTATGGCTCTCAACCGGTCATGCGCTTTGCGAGCTTGCACTCGTTATCGTACTTGCCGCAGGTCTTAATCGATTTGTCTTCAATAGCAGCGTGTCCGGCTTTATCGGACTTGTTGGCGGCGTAATCCTTATCTGGATGGGCGTCGGCGCGCTCAGAAGTCCTTCTTATGATGAAGGCGCGATTTCCTCAAACAACCCCCGGCCCCCCCACAATCTTATCCTGAACGGTTCGGCTGTTACGATCAGCAACCCCTACTGGTCCATATGGTGGTTCCTGGTAGCCCCGGCGCTTTTGATATGGGCTGCCGGGGAGGCCGGAATCGCGGGAATCATCACATTCTACATCGGCCACATTCTGTCCGATTTCTTGTGGTTTGGATCCGTCGGATTTGCAATCGGTTCCGGCCGGCGCTTTCTGACGGGACGAGGCTATAAGCTGGCAATTCAGGTTTGCGGAGTCTTTTTGCTCCTTTTCGGGATTTATTTCATAGGATATGGAGGCAAAATAATAGGCGCCTTCCTTCTGCATTAATGCAGGGGCTTTCGAGCCGACGCTTGCGAAGCCGACATAACTTTTTCCCCCGGTGGGTGTTAGCCCGTCTTTTTCTCCCCTCAAGGTTGTTTTTGTTTTTCTTTGCTCTGGTTGGCATAATGCTTGCTCATAGTGCTCATGTCGAATTGTGAAAGAACCAATAGGGAGCGGAGTCAGGTTTTGCCGAGGATTTACCTCGGAGTTAGGGCCTTCGTCGGGAACAGGGAGGCGGCAACCTTTTGACAAGCAATCCTTTTTGCTGTATAATCCCCCCTAAAGGCAGGCATCGACCAACTATACAGTGATTTTTGAAAAGGGGACGGAGCATGTTCGAGAAATTTTCCGGCTTCTTTAAACGATTCACCAGGCGTCAGAAAAAACAGAGCGGCGAAACAACTATCATGGACGCCAAGGGATTTGACGAGGACATCGGGCTCGGCGACAGCTTTGGAGACCTGAGCGATTTAGAACAATCAATAGATAAGATTGGTACGGCGCCTGTCGATTCCGAAGTTTCAGTAAAGAGGGACGCCTCTTTCGCCGACGCCGGCTTGGATTCGGCTGAAATGGATTTTTCCACAGGCGCAAGCGACTTCGACGAAGGGACGCTGAGCGATGAGGTTTCAGGAGATAGAATCTCGACAGGATATGAAGAAGGCCTGCCGCAAGAACCCGAACAGCCGACATTCGGCGAGGAAGGAGAAGGGGTCCCGTTAGAAGAATTTGCCGCCGGGGCCAAGCCCGCCTCACCGAAGCGGAGGTTTATAATTACCATTGCCGCCGGCATTATCGCGCTTATTGTGGGAGGAGTCTTCCAGTTCTTTGGTTGGCCTTACGTGGGGAAACTGGTTGGTCTTTCCAGCGCGGAGCAGCCGACGGTTGATGTCGAAACTCAGTTGGCTGATGAGAGGCGAAAAAATGTAAAGTTGAAAGCCGAAGTCGATGAGTTTACGAAAATGGGGAGTCCGGCCGAAGTGAAGAATTTGCAGCAGCAGATCGCGCAGGCGAGAGATTCGCAGGGCCCGGTGGAGGAATTGGAGCAGAGTTACAATGAAGCAAGAGAACGAGAAGCCGCTTATGATGAGCTGTTGAAACAGATCAGCGATTTGGAGGCGGAAATGGGGGATACGCGGGGCGAAATCAGCCGCGTAAGATCCAGAATAGAAGATGCCAGGCTGCGAGTCATAGCATTACGACAGCAAACCGAACAGGAATATGCCCGTTTCCGAAACGAAATGGGGCGTGCGGAAATAGCTCAGCGCCTCCTCATTGAGCTGGAGGGTGAAGACCATCGAAAGTTCCAGGAGGAACTTCGAAACCTCGAGGACTATCTGTCCCATTTGAATCCGGACCAGACGGCCCCCGCTCCATCAGCCGGCGCAGTGGCATCTGATTCAAACATCTTAGGAAGCTGATTCCAGTTGGAGGAATTATGTTCGAGAAGATCTTCGGCGTTTTCAGAAAACGGAAGCAGACGGATGTCTCGCAGGAAATTCCCGGAGATTTAGGAGAGGATAGTTTCGGAGCTGACACCGGATTTGAGGAGGATTTTGACGCCGATACGATTAGCCTCGAAACCGGTGCATCCGGCGACAGCGGTTTCTCCGATTCAGGAGGGGCAGCCGGAACAGATGTCGGGATCGAGGCTGCCGGAGCCGGACTTGATGAAGATCAGGGCATGGGGCTGGATCTTGGGGACACTGCCGGCGGTGAGGAAGGGACTTTTGAACCTGAAGGACCGCTTTCTCCGCCACCCGATGTCGAGGAATATGTTCCTTCCAGCAAGAAAGGCGGGATCAAGAGCCTCCTGGTAATGGCTGCGATAGTCGTTGTCTGTTTGCTTGCGGGTTTCTTTGGTGTTCGGCCGGTCGGTCAAGTAGCTCAGAAAATGCTGTCAAAGGGACCGACTCCGGCGGAACAACTTGCCGCGACACAGGCTGAGAACGCACAATTCGAGAGCAAGTTGGCGAGTTACCGCGCGGTCGGCAATATTGAGGCCATAACGGCGATACGCGATGAACTGAAGAAGCGCTCGGACCTGCTGGATCAGACATCCCAAATTGAAGGAAAAATCGCAGACCGTCCTTCAGTCGAGACGCGCCTTGAAAATGTGGCTTTGCAACTGGATAAGACGAAGCGGGAATTGGTTATCCAAAAAGGGGCGCTCGCCAATGTTGAGAAAGCCGTGAAACAGGTTGAAGCCCGCAACAACTATCTGATAACATCGGCCCAGCAGAGTCTCGATCTCATTGAAAGCAGTCGAGCACGGGCAAATCTGCTGAAAGAACGGCTGAACCAGGAGATTTACGAAGGATCCGAAGCTGCAGCCCAATACCACTACTCCATCCAAAAGAATCTGAACGAAACAGCCCTGGAGGCGCTTTCATCATCCTGAGGTTCAGGCAAGTCAAGAGGAGATGAGTCCGGAAGGCCTATTGCTCTCCGGACTTTGTTTTTTCAGTGTTTGCAGGAGTTTCCGTTTTGGAACACGTCCCATGCAACCTTTGTGGAGCCGCTAACGAAACGCTGTACTGCAGAGTCGGCGAGTTTCAAATCGTGCGTTGCCAGCGGTGTGGACTGATCTACACGAACCCGCGGCGGCCCGCCGGTGAGCAATCAGCTATTTATTCGGAGGATTATTTCGTCAGCAGCAATCCATCGGTTCTGGGGTATGATGATTATGCCGGTCATGCAGCGGGACTTCGCGAAGTCTTCTCGGATCACCTCGACCTCATCCAGCGGTTCATTCGACCGCCTGCTTCTTTGCTGGATGTGGGATGTGCATACGGCTATTTCCTTGAGTTGGCCGCCTCCCGGGGATGGAGCGTGCAGGGGGTGGAGGTTTCCGCGCATGCCGCACATATCGCTCGGGCACAGGCGCGGGCGCAGGTTCATACCGGCACTGTGTCCGGCGCCGGATTTGCCCCGTCCTCATTTGAAATCGTCACCATGTGGGACGTGCTCGAGCACTCGTTTAGTCCGGCGACGGAATTGGCCGAGGTGAATCGGATACTCAAGCCAAACGGCTACCTGTTTCTGACGTTGCCCGATGCAGGAAGCTTGATCGCGCGGGTGTTCGGACCGCATTGGTTCGGCTTCAAAAAGGCAGCCGAACACAACTACTTTTTTTCGAGGGATACTTTAAACACTATTCTGTCGCAAACCGGCTTTCAAATGATTGATGTCCGGCGGGGCGTGTGGCCGTGCAGCATGTCGTTTCTGGCAACGAAACTGGCCCCCTACAGTGTTCGAATTTCAAATGCAGCGCAGCGAGTTGTCCGGGCGCTGGGTCTTGAGCGATCTGTGATCAAGTTCAAGTTCATTGACATGCTGGTAATTGCACGAAAGAAAACAGCCGAGCCCGGAAACAATGGCAAGCCCGACCAGGAAACCGATACGTCGCCGACCCGCCGCTCGTAGCCTCGCGTCACCCGTCAGCGAGTGCAGGGGAATCGGTCCAAGAATAGCCTTCCTGCTTTCGAAACTCGAAATAAGGAGCATAGAGGATCTCCTGTCTCATTTTCCGCGATCGTACCTTGATCGACGAAACGTCATTCCTATCTCGTCAGTGGAAACATTATCCGCGGCCGTAATCATTGGAGAGATAGGAAGAGTGCGTGCATTGCGGGCGCGGCGGCTACACATAATTGAATGCACGGTTCACGACGACACCGGCAGCATCAAGGCTGTCTGGTTCAATCAGCCGTATCTGCTCAAGAAGCTTTTGAGGGGGAGCAAAGCGATTCTCTCCGGAACGGTTGGCTGCCGAAACAAGATTCAGATCGAGAATCCCGATATCGAGATTCTGAAGGGCGGCGGACGAGATTTCCTGCACACGCTCGGCATTATCCCGGTTTACCCGCTGACCGAAGGGATTGGTCAGAAGACGTTGCGGCGACTGGTTCGGTCGGCCCTCGACGATTTTCTTGAAGACATTCCAGAGACGCTGCCGCATGGCTTGCTTCAATGGCAATCTCTACCGCCGAGGAAGGATGCATTTCGCTCCATTCATTTTCCCCATGATGAGGACGAGTTGAAGCAAGCGAGAAAACGAATTGCTTTTGAGGAATTCGCCGCACTGCAGGTAAACCTTCTATATAAAATCAATCAAGCCGCCAGTCATGGAATTTCCTTCTGCGCACGCCCTCTGCTGACAGGGCTCCTTAAGGACCGGCTCCCTTTTTCGCTGACGGCCGCCCAGGCGGACGCAGTGGATAAAATATTCCGGAGGATGGAATCCTCCCGGCAGATGAATGTCCTGCTCCAGGGGGATGTGGGTTCGGGGAAGACGGCGGTGGCGATATATGCGATGCTCAAAGCAGTGGAGAATTCCCGGCAGGCAGCTCTTATGGCGCCCACCGAGATTTTGGCCGAACAGCACTTCACACAGGTGCAACGTTTGGTTGAGGGATTCGACGTGCCTGTCTTTCTCCTTTCAGCGGGAAGACCGGCCCTTGAAAAGAAGGAGGCGGTGGCTTTCATCTCGTCCGGAAAGCCCTGCCTCGTGATTGGCACCCATGCCCTTATTGGCCACAATGTGCCCCTGGCTGATTTGGGTCTGGCAATCGTGGATGAGCAGCACCGTTTCGGCGTAAACCAGCGGATCGCCCTCGCGGATAAAGGGGTCTCGCCGGATTTGATCGTGATGACTGCAACACCCATTCCTCGAACACTTGCCCTGACATTGTATTCGGAATTCGAAACAATCCTGCTTGATGAGGTTCCCGCGGGAAGATCCTTCGTCAAGACAGTTCTCGTTGCAGAAGAGAACCGCCGACCAATGCTCAAGTTCCTTCAGAAACAGCTACAAGAAGGCAGGCAGGCCTTTGTCGTGTGTCCTCATATCGGTGCGGCTTCGGGAGTAGACGTGGAGGCGGCAAACATTAAGGGAGCGCTTGCCCTCTATACAAAAGCGTTTCCAGATTATGTTCTTGCGCCGCTGCACGGTAAAATGGATCTTGAGGAACGTATGAGAATTCTCGATCGATTCAGAAGCGGTCAAATTCAGATTCTTGTGACTACTACCATCATTGAAGTCGGCGTGGACATACCAAATGCTTCTGTAATAATTATTGAAGGGGCGGATAAGTTTGGACTTACCCAATTACACCAGCTTCGCGGCCGGGTTGGGCGTTCAATGCATAAATCCTATTGTTTCCTGATTGCCGATGCTGCAACTGAGCAAGCGCGGCAGAGGCTTCATTTCCTGGAATCATCAACCAACGGGTTTCAGATAGCCGAACGTGATCTCCAGATGCGAGGCCCCGGAGAGTTTCTCGGCACAGCTCAAAGCGGCAGGTTAAGGCTTCGCGTCGGACACCTCGTGCGAGATATGGATCTGCTCCGGGAGGCGCGCCAGCAGATGATGGCTATTCTCGAAGCCGACCCATTCCTTGAGTTGCCCCAGAACGAAGTGCTTAAATCAATGTTAACCAGCCGATCGAAGAAGGTTCCTCTGTAGGGAAAAATCATGAGAATTACCGGCGGCCAAATGAAAGGTATTGTGCTGAGAGCTCCCAGAGGCCTTGAAACAAGGCCGACTTCGGATAAGGTAAGGGAGGCGGTTTTTCAGACACTGGGCGGACTGGTATCAGGAACCCGGGTACTGGACCTCTTTGCCGGAAGCGGGGCTCTGGGAATCGAAGCTATCAGTCGAGGCGCCGACTTCTGTGTTTTCGTCGAAAAAGATCGATCAGCTGTTCGCGTAATTGCTGACAATATCGCACGGGCAGGAATGCAGGACAAAAGCCGGATCGTCCGATCTGATTTCCGCGACGCCGTTAAAATGCTGAGCCGCCATGGGGAAACCTTTCGTTTGATCCTTTTAGATCCGCCGTATGCAAGCGACATCCTGACTGGAGTCGCCGCAACACTCGCCGCCAATCCAATCGTGGCGCAGGGCGGAATCCTTGTTTTAGAGCATTTCAAAAAAACAACCGCCCCCGACTCTCTGGCTGGCATAACTACAGCGGAAACGCGATATTATGGGCAGACCGCGATCACGTATTACAGAAGCTCGTGATCGGGTTTTTTGCCAAAGATTCAAAAAAATTTTGCTTGACACCCTATATGTAGCGTGGTATAATCGCGCGGATACCAAATACCGGATACCCCACCTGAATTTTTGAGGGTTTTTTTTGAATGAAATGTCCCTATTGCGGTCACCCCGAGGATAAGGTAGTCGATTCGCGTACCATTAAAGAAGGCGAGCTTATCCGCCGCCGCCGCGAATGTCTCTCCTGCACGAAGCGATTCACCACCTACGAGAGAATAGAAGAAATCCCGCTCATGGTTGCAAAGAAGGACGGCCGGCGCGAGCCTTTTGACCGTAGCAAAATCGTTATCGGTATTTTGAAAGCGTGTGAAAAAAGACCGGTCGGAATCGAGCAGATCGAGGATTTGGTAGACCGGATCGAAAAAAGCATTAACAGTTCAATGGAAAAAGAGGTGTCTTCGGAAAAAGTAGGCGCAATGGTGATGGAGGAGCTGCGCAATCTTGACGAAGTGGCCTATGTCCGATTTGCCTCCGTTTACCGTCAATTCAAGGACATCGACGAGTTCATGGATGTTCTGAAGACACTTTACCGGCAGGAGAGGGTATGACGGGAGGATTGACTACGGGGAGGGCAGAGCGGATCGCAAACGCATCTCTCGTGGGACTTCAATCAGATTTGAATCAGGTTTTGCGATCCCGGGAGAAGCAGCGGAAACGGGAGAAGATCTACATTTCAGCCCTCTCCGTGGTCGTTTTTTAGGTTCATTCGAGCGGCTTTACTTCTTGCGACGCAGTATCCTGTTCGACAGGCAAAGGCCTCAGCTCTTGAGTGCTTTATAATGGATCGATTGTCATCAGGAAAGGAGATGTAAAGAGCTTGGAAAAAGAAAGCATGCGCTACTATGACCAGAAAACTGGGTTATGGTACATCATCCACTGGGATAACACGCTCAAGTGTTATGTCAGCCAGCTCATTTCCGGACAACAATCAGTAGTCGCCGCTGCAGAGTAGCAGGACTTCATTCTCAGTTTTCTTTGCGGGGGAGAGAAATCTCCCCCGCAGCGGCTTCTCGCCTTCGTCGCCTGAAATCCCTCCAATAGAGGATCAACTTCATTGACATTTAAGCAGTTCTGTACTATACTGATTTGAGGCCGGGAATTTTTCCCGGCTATTTTATAGTGGGTGAGTTATATCAATGTTTGAGAGCCTGAGCGAAAAACTGCAGAAGACTTTTCGGGACCTCCGCGGACTTGGGAAGCTTTCCGAGAAGAATATGAAAGAGGGACTGCGGGAGGTCCGCCTCGCGTTGCTGGAGGCCGACGTTAATTATCGGGTTGTCAAAGATTTCATCAATCAGGTTCAAGAGAAGGCGGTCGGCCGGGAAGTGCTTCAGAGCATCACTCCTGGACAGCAACTAGTCAAGGTTGTTCACGACGAGTTGGTTGCTCTAATGGGAACAACCGCCGAGTCCCTTGAGTTTTCCTCGTCGCCACCGACCGTCATAATGCTCATTGGGCTGCAGGGTTCAGGCAAAACGACTACAGCGGCGAAGCTCGCCCGCTTTCTGCGCAGCCGGGGCCATCGTCCTTTGCTGGTTGCAGCGGATGTCTACAGACCCGCCGCAGTCCGGCAGCTTGAAATATTAGCGGAGCAGGTGGGATTGCCGGCTTACAGCGAGGATGCCTCAACGGATCCCGTAAGAATCTGCAAAGCGTCACTTCAATATGCGCGGCAACAGGGGTGTGATGTAATTATTCTGGATACAGCCGGACGCCTCCATATTAATGACGAATTAATTCAGGAGTTGCAGCAAATCCGGGATGTCGTACAACCGACTGAGACCCTGCTGGTGGCCGATGCGATGACCGGGCAGGATGCGGTCAATGTGGCGGAGAATTTTCATGTAAGGGTCGGCATTTCGGGAGTGATCCTGACGAAGTTGGACGGAGACGCACGTGGCGGGGCCGCACTCTCCATTCGATCGGTCACCGGGAAGCCGATTAAATTCGCGGGCCTTGGCGAGAAACTGGATGCGTTCGACGTTTTTCATCCGGATAGAATCGCTTCCCGCATTCTGGGGATGGGGGACGTTTTGTCGCTCGTTGAGAAGGCGCAGGAAACAATCGACGAGAAACGGGCGATGGAACTGCAGGAAAAACTTCTGAAAGCGCAGTTCACCTTTGAAGATTTCCAGCAGCAGCTCCAGCAGGTAAAGAAGATGGGGCCGCTTGACGAACTTATGGCCATGATGCCCGGGATGTCCCGGTTCAAAGGGTTGCAACCGCAGGAAAAGGACCTGGTGAAGGTTGAAGCCATGATCAACTCGATGACCAGAAAAGAACGGCAACTGCCGGGCATCATAGACGGCAGCCGGAAGCGCAGGATCGCGAAGGGCAGCGGAACCAGCGTGGCGGACGTCAACAGACTGCTCAAACAGTTTCAGCAAATGCAGAAAATGATGAAACAGGTGCGCCGTTCAGGTCTGCTGAAGGGCATGGGGGGTATGAACTTTAAGATTTAGTGGATCTGCGCTATTTACCAAAGTTTTTCTTTTTGTTAAACTAGAAAATAATTGAAGTCTTCAAGAATGGGAGGAATACGATGCCGGTGAAGATCCGACTGATGCGAGTCGGAAGGAAAAAGGTGGATCAGTATCGTCTGGTTGTTTCAGATTCGAGAAGTCCGCGCGACGGGCGATTTCTGGAAAACATTGGATACTATCATCCCCAGCAAGAGCCGTCGAAAGTGGTGATTGATGAAGAACGCGCTCTTTACTGGCTTGACAAGGGAGCAATTCCCTCGGAGAAGGTGCATAGCCTGCTGAAGAAGCAAGGTATCCTCAGCAAGGTTTCCTCGCCAAAATCGACGAAAGCAGAGTGAAATCGTAGGTTTGACGTTCAATTTGCGGGGCCGGGCTGACCCTCAAGGGGCAGCAACGTCACAGCGGAGGCACAGCCATGAAAGAGCTGGTGGAGTACATCGCGAAGGCGCTCGTTGACCACCCCGAAGCCGTTCAAGTCAATGTAGTCGAGGGCGGGAAAACCAAAGTGCTCGAGTTGAGAGTTCATCCGGATGACATGGGGCAGGTTATCGGGAAGCACGGGCGCACGGCAAAATCGATGCGCACGTTGCTCAATGCGGCCGCGACCAAAGATAATATTCGAGTGGTGCTTGAGATTGTCGAGTAGCCGAGGAAAGGGCCATGGCAGTCGCAGCCCTGACAAAGACGACGTCATTATTGGCAAGGTAATTTCGGTCAATGTCCCGCGGCGCGAGTTGCGAATCGCGCCCGACACAAGCCATCCTGAACGTTTCCATTTACTGCGCCAGCTCCGCCTCAAGACCAGGGAGAATCAAACCCTCGTTTTCCCCGTCGCCTCGGTGCGGGTGATTGAAAACCGGGTAATCGTACAGGTGAACAACCTGAGCGCTGATGAGATAGCGGCGGCACGGGGAGCGCTAGTATATGTTTTGCGCGCGGAGCGCTTTCCTCTTCCCAAGAATGAGTATTATATTGACGATCTGGTCGGCCTTGTTGTGAAGGACACGGGCGGGCAAATCGTCGGCCGGGTTACCGACGTATGGCGCACACCGGCAAACGATATCTACCGGGTGCTCGACGACCGGGGCAGGGAGACGCTGTTGCCGGCGATTGAAGATGTGATCGTTGAGGTCGACATCGAGCGCGGCGAACTCATAGCGGACGTATCTGTTCTCGAGTAGGGGTTGCCGCAGCATGAATATTTTCGTTTTGACGCTTTTCCCCGGCATGCTTGCAGGGCCGCTCTCGGAAAGCATCATCGGGCGCGCTGTCGAACGAGCGATCATTTCCGTTACACTTGTTGATTTGAGGGATTATTGCGGGGGAAAGCATCGCCAGGCGGACGATAAGCCGTATGGCGGCAGCTCGGGGATGGTTCTGATGCCCGAGCCCATCTTCAAAGCTGTTGAGTCACTCCCGCTGGATGTGACACGCACCCGCATAATTTTGACCAGTGCGCAGGGCAAATTGTTCAATCAGCAGAAGGCGCGCGAGCTGGCCCTCGAGCGCGACCTGGTCATCATTTGCGGCAGGTATGAAGGAGTGGACGAGCGGGTGGTCGCCGGACTGGCGACCGATGAACTCTCGATCGGAGATTATGTTCTGACGGGAGGCGAAGTCCCGGCACTCGTGATGATCGACGCCATATGCAGGCTGATTCCCGGAGTGATCGGCTCGCCCGAGTCGCTCGAACAGGATTCTTTCAGTGAAGGGCTGCTCGGATACCCACAGTATACGCGGCCCCCGGACATTCGCGGTATGCGAGTGCCGGATGTCCTGCTTTCGGGCCATCACGCCGAGATAACAAAATGGCGCCGACGCGAGGCAATACGGAAGACATTTCAAAACCGGAGAGAGTTGCTCGAGAGGACTTCGCTGTCAGAAGAGGAAAAGCAATTTATCGAGGAGCTTAAGCGAGCGGAAAGGTGAATGCCCGAGACCCGCAGGGATCGGTGAATCGGGTGGAGGAGTCAGCGACATGAACATTATTGACACAATCGAACAGGAACAGCTTCGGAAGGACATCCCCGAATTTACGATAGGTGATACCGTCCGCGTCCATCTGAAAGTGCTTGAAGCGGGGCGAGAGCGCGTTCAGGTCTTTGAGGGAGCTGTGATCGGGCGCAAAGGAACCGGGTTGCGTGAAACGTTTACCGTCAGGAAGGTCACATTCGGTATCGGTGTCGAGCGCGTTTTTCCTTTGCATTCTCCAAAAATTCAGGAAGTTGAAGTTGTGACTCGCGGGAGAGTGAGACGGGCGAAGCTTTATTATCTCAGGGAGCGCGTCGGGAAGAAAGCGCGCGTGCGCACCAAACGGGCGCGTTTCGCCGGGAAAACTCCCGAGTAGCGCATTATCGATCGGAGTATTCCATGAGCCGCTGGACGAGGCGACAAATGGCGGCCTTCATTGAAGATCTTGCCGGCAAAAATCTTTGTGAGATCAAGGAAATTCTGGCATCGTTGAGCCCGCCCTACCCGAGGAAGCTCCTCGATGCCCTGGAGAGCGATTCGCGAGCCGGCGCCGTCAAGCTGTGGAGGGAATTGAAGGCAAAACAGAACGCCGACGCGCAGGTCAGGCGGCGCGTGCAGCATATGTTGCAGCACGAGGCGCAGGCGAAAGCGGAAGGTTTTGCGGTAGTGGCCGGAGTCGACGAGGTGGGACGCGGGTGCCTTGCCGGACCCGTAGTAGCGGCCGCCGTTATCCTGACATCGTCTCTCGAGCGGTTGCCCGCCATAAATGACTCGAAGTTACTCACTGATGCGCAGCGGCGTGAGGCTCTTGCTTTAATAGCCGGAGCGGCTGACATGGGAGTGGGCGTGGTCAGTGTCGAGCAGATCGATCGCATCAATATCCATAATGCAAGCATTCTCGCCTTCCGGCTGGCAATCGAGGATCTTGATGCCGCCCCGGATCTAGTGCTTATCGATGGGCGCCACCGGAGCACGCTCGGTATCCCACAGCGGACGATAATCAAGGGCGACCGTCTTTCCATGTCGGTGGCGGCTGCTTCCATTGTCGCGAAAGTGACCAGAGACGAGATGATGCTTGAATTCGATAGGAAGCATCCGGTGTATGGTTTCGCGCACAATAAAGGATATGGGACCTCCGATCACCTGGCCGCCCTCAAGGAGCATGGAATATCCGCCATTCACCGCCGGAGCTTTGCGCCGGTAAAGGAATTTTTGAATCCCTTATTGCTATGAAGAAGATATATCTGCTCGCTCAAATATTCATGCTGGTCTTGATATCCGCCGGGTGTGCGACGGGAGCGCGTGCGGGAGGCGCGGGCGCATCGTCCGTGCAGTTTTCCGGGGGGGCGACGCCGGCTCCTATCTCCAAGGCCTATTCCCATTATCTGCACGGCCTGCTTCAACTGCAGGCGAAAGATTTTGACGGGGCGATCGAGTCTCTCAAGAAGGCGGCCGAGATCGATCCTGAAGCCGCGCGCATCCACGTGCACCTGTCGAGGGCATATCTGGCAAAAGGCATGAATGAGATGTCGGTCATAGAGGCGTTGCGCGCAATCAATCTTGACCCGGACGATTACAACGCCCACATGCTACTCGGCGCTCTTTATGCGCACCAGGCGCGGTACGACGAGGCAAACGAACATTTTCAGGAAGTCGTTCGCATTCGACCGAATGATATTACCGCCATCACTTCGATTGCGGAGGTCTTCGAAGCAAACCGCGACTTCTATAACTTGATCGAGATATACCGAAAAGTCATCGAAATCAGACCGGACCTCGAGTGGGCGTACAATAAATTGGCCCTTACCTATCTGAAACTCGGGCATCCCGATAAGGCGACCGCAGAACTTCAGAAGGGGCTGGAGATGTTCCCGCAGAACCCCAACCTCATCTACAATCTCGGAGTCGTCTATGAGATGCAGGGAGATGTCGATGAGGCCATAGCGCAATACGAAACGCTTATATCCCTCTCGCCGGACAACACCGAGGCGCGAAAGAAACTCGGCCTCTTGTATTCAGGCAGAGAAGACTGGGACAAAGCCATTCAACAGTATGAAGCCCTCGTAGAAATGCGGCCGTTCATGCTTAATTTCAAGAAAGCGCTCGGTCTCCTTTATATGCGGACGGGACAACTTGAAAAGGCGCGCCTGCAGTTTGAAGAGACGATTGAAAAGGATTCCAGTGACGCCACTTCGCACTACCTGCTGGGGACGGTTTATCAAGAGCAGGGAAAACTGGATGAAGCGCTGAACCATTATGCGCAGGTGACCGAACTGGATGAAGACGCGCTGCGCGCGTATCTGCGGCTCGGGACTCTTTACGGGGCAAAGGACATGCCCGATATGGTGATAAAGGCATTCACCAAAGCAATCGAGCTCGGGGCAAAAAACGAGCCGGTTTATCTGATGCTTGGCGCCGCATATCATCAACGGCAGGATTACGAGCAAGCGATCGCGGCGTTCAAGGAAGCGGTTTCGATACGGCCCGAGAGCGAGGTTGGACATTTCCGCCTTGCCATTGTGTATGAAGAAACGGATCGGTTTGATGAGTCGGTCGAAGAGTTGAGGAAAACAATTGAACTCAACCCGGAAAACGCCGAGGCGCTGAATTACCTCGGGTACATGTTTGCGGAAAAGGGAATCCACCTCGAGGAGGCCGAATCTTTAGTCAACCGCGCACTCGAGATCCAGCCCGATAATGGTTATTTCCTTGACAGCCTCGGCTGGATATACTATCAACGCAGCGATTATCAGAGGGCGCTGGAGATTCTTGAGAAGGCAGTGGAAAACGTTGAGGAAGACGACCCGATCGTCCGCGAACATCTCGGCGATATCTACCTGAAGTTGAACCAGCCGGAGAAGGCGAAGGAACAGTGGGAGCGCGCTCGAGAACTCGATCCCGAAAACGATTCACTGCTCAAAAAGATAGAGGAAATGCCTTCGCACCCGCCGTCTGTCCTCAATAGCCCCGCCCGCGAAGCCGAATGAAAAAATCACGAAGGATCAAACCGCACTGCTCCTCCAGAACGCCCTTCACCAACGTCACCTGGTGGTTGAGGCGAGCGTCTTGCAGGATGTTCATCAATGAGCCGGCCGCCCCGGTTTTCGGATCACTCGCGCCGAAGACCACTTGAGGAATCCTTGCAAGCACGATCGCGCCCGCGCACATGGGGCAGGGCTCCAGCGTTATATACATCACCGTTTTTTCGAGGCGCCAACTCTTCAAATGCTCGGCCGCCTGAGTGATCGCGATCATTTCCGCGTGGGCTGTCGGATCGCGCAACAACTCCCGCTGATTGTGCGCCTTGGCGATTATTTGGCCCTCATGGACGATGACCGCACCAACCGGCACTTCCTCGATATCGAGAGCCTTCTGCGCCTCTCTCAGCGCTACCTGCATGTAATCTTCGTGCTTCATCATCTGAAGTAATCAGGACTTGACTCTGCGAGCGACCGATGCGCCCAGTTCAAAGCACTTGCGCAGTTCATCCTGGTCCGGCATGTACTTGACGGTAACAGGATCTGCGGCGACATCGACTCCCATTTCCCGCAGTATCTTATCAACGGCCTTTGCGCCTCCGCCGCCCCAGCCATGCGAGCCGAATGCAGCGCCGATCTTTTTCCGCGGCTTGAGCCCCCGCAGATCTTCCAGGAAAGGCGACAGCGTGGGCAGCATTCCGGCATTGATTGTGGAAGAGCCGACCACCAGCCCCTTCATCAACAGGCAATCCCTTACGGCTTCGCTGCGGTCGGAGACGGCGATGCGAACAAGCTTTGCCGACACGTCTTCGGATACAATACCTTCCACAATGGCCTTCGCCATCTTCTCCGTGGCGCCCCACATCGTGTCGTACACAACCAGCACGGCCTTTTCGGATTCGCCGCTCGCCCAGCGAGTATAGGCCGTAATAATGGTCTCGGGATTGCGCCAGATGAGGCCGTGGCTGGGGGCGATAGTCTTGATGCTCAATTTCAGCTTGCCGATCTCTTCGATTTTTTTGAGAACAAGGGGCGAGAGCGGCATGAGGATGTTGGCATAATATTTTGCCGCCTCCTCCATCAGTACCGCCCGGTCGTAATCCTCGGCAAAGCGTTCCGTCGAGGCAAGATGTTGGCCGAACGCGTCGTTCGGGAGCAGAAGTTCCTCCTGAGGTATGTAAGTGAACATGCTGTCCGGCCAGTGCAGCATCGGCGCCTCAATGAAGCTGAGGGTTTTCTTCCCCAGGCTGATAGTGTCGCCGGTCTTGACGATCTGGTAATCCCAGTTGCCGAAATAATTTTTCTCGAGGCCATCCTTGCAGCGGGCATCGCAGACCAGCTTGGCGTTTTTTGCGACCGAAAGTATGGCCGCCAGCGCGCCGGAATGATCGGTCTCGACGTGGTTAGCGATGACGTAATCGATCTTCGAAGGGTCTACGTACGTGCCGATCCTGCTCATCATCTCATTGGTAAAAGGCGCATAGACAGTATCCACGAGAGCGATCTTGTCGTCCAGGATCAAGTATGCATTATACGTTGTTCCGCGCGGAGTGGTGTATGTGAATCCATGGAAAGTGCGGACATTCCAATCGACGGCTCCGACCCAGTAGACACCTTCCGCCACTTGTACCTGACGAGTATCAACCATATTTCCTCCCTTTCAAGGTGTAGAAGTCCGAAGTTACCGGTAGTTCGACGGAGAAGGCTTAGGCAGAAATCAGACAATCGTGAACAAAAGCCCGTATCCTGTGCAATCTCCCAGATAAATATACGCTCATTTACCTGAATTGGAAAGTGAAGGCAGGTTAAGAAGCATGAAAAAGCGGAATGGAACCGAAATGGGCTCCGTCAAGCTGCTTCAAACAGGAACAGCAAATTTTCGCCTTCTTTGAGAACAGGGGAGCAATGGAAAATAGACGCAATTGAACCGACAATCTATGGTTCTATTGCTGCGTTATTCAATTGCTCTGCCAATCCTTGGCACAGCCAAAAATGGCGGAGAGGGAGGGATTCGAACCCTCGGTAGAGTTACCCCTACACACGCTTTCCAAGCGTGCTCCTTCAGCCTCTCGGACACCTCTCCGGACGCTCCACAGTATGTTAGAATACCAGATGGCTGGGACCGTGTCAACATCGGCAAACGCCGGATGAGCGATTGCGATGGGCTGTTGTAAGACGAACTCGTGGGGTGAAAAAGGAGTCAGATGTCGCGAGACGGACATAAATCCCGCACGACGCAACGATCGTGAGCCGGCTTGCGGGCGTAGCACACGCGCCTGCCATGGAAGATCAGCACGTCGGAGAACATGGGCCAGTCTTTCTTCGGCAGGAGCGCGCACAGGTCGATTTCGATCTTGCCGGGCTCCGTGTGCTCGGTGAGACCCAGCCGCTGAGAGAGCCGCTTGACGTGCGTGTCCACCGCTATTCCGGCGATAACACCATACGCGTGCGAGAGGACAATGTTGCCGGTCTTCCTCGCCACGCCGGGCAACTCGAGTATCTCATCCATGGTGCGGGGAACTTCACCACGGAATTTCTCGATGAGCATCCGGCACGATCCTTTAATGCTTTTGGTTTTGCTTCTGAAAAAGCCGGTCGAGCGGATTTCACGCTCCAGTTCTTCGTCCGGCACCCTCACGTAATCCTGAGGAGAACGATATTTCTTGAAGAGGATTCTTGTCACCTGATTCACGCGCTCATCCGTGCATTGTGCGGAGAGAATGGTGGCTACCAGCAGTTCCAGCGGATTCGAGTACTCGAGTTCCGGGCGCGCGTCCGGATATTCTTTTCTCAGGAGCGAGAATATTTTTCGCGCCCGCTTCTTCTTTTCATTCAGCGATTCGATGGGGGACATTTCGGAGAGCGCCTTTCCATACACTATAACGGTCCAGCTATGGCGAGCGCGCCATTCGGTTACAGACCGGTTTCTTTGGCGACAGCCTCGCCGGTTTCCAGATTCAATTCAAATTCGGCCAATTCCGACTTATGAACAAGTTTCTCAATTTTCACGGCTGTGGGAAAACTTATGTGTCCGGACGCCGATTGATTGAAGGAGACTTTAGCGTCCAGATCGGGGTACCCGTCCAGAGGGTGGGGATTGATTCTCATGTTGTTGACTGAAAATGCATAGAAATCAGGCGGAGAAATTCTTATCGACGCGTTCTTGTAAGACATGACGGAAACGTGGAAAAGGCGGCTGCCCTGCACCATTCCCATGTCTTTTATAGTGAAAGAAGACTCCAATTCTTTGGAGCTTAATCCGGAACTACGGGCTCCTACCATTACCCTCCGTCTCTTGGCTTCAACCTTGTAGGTGCGTTTTACCTGTGGTTTTTCTTCTTTCACGGTCTCTTGTTTCTCCGGCTCTTCCTTTTGCGTTTTTGGTTGCCGGTTCCATTGCTCCTTGAGCGACTTATTTGTCTCCTCCGACTCGCGCTCAATCGACTCGATACGGCTCATCGGCATCTTCATCTCGCCATACGCAGTCAGGAAGACTACCCAATCTTCGGTCTCCTCCAGAACGACACACTGTTTTTTCGCGCCGTGCCTGAACTTGATCAGGTCGCCTGCAGCTTTCTGCGGCATCAACGCAAAGCATACGGATACTGACACCACGACGATAATTAATTTCGTTCTCATTGTTCCCCCCCAAGGAATAGATTTTCTCCCTTCACCTAAACCGCCACCCATACAGTCGCCGCGCCTGCAACGGCTTTCGCTAGCCCCTACGGGTTCGCGATCATGGTGTACCTGGAGTTTCCGTTCGCGTTTCTCCAACTTCGGTATTAACGGCCGCGTCGCATTTGACGGTATGAAGAATCCTATGAGTCCAAAGCGGGTTCTACCCTCTATTTCATGGAGAGAAACTGCAACAGCGGAACGGCGACAGCCGTTTCCCTCCGAAAAAGTTTATCTTTTCATGAGATATTTGTCAATGATTTGCGTTTTGGTTAACTGCTGGAGGAACGGATGGGCGGTTGATGGGGGCTCTCATCTTCGACACAAACGGAACCTCAGAAAATACTGCGAAGACGGCTCTTTCTTCTTGCGGAAGCAGGAGGGGATAAGTATAATGGATGTAATCAAATTGCGCATACTTAGCGGGACGGAGGTAAAGTGATTGGGGCAAGCGCATGCCTTGTCGGCTTGAAGACCCGATATGACGGAACTTCGGCGACCGATCGCCGCGTCCATGAGCTGTTTCTTCAGGGAAAAGTCATTCCGTTTTGTCCGGAGCAATTGGGCGGGCTCAGCACGCCGCGTTTGCGAGCGGAGATTGCGGCCGGAACGGGCGAGGATGTGATCGATGGCAAGTCAGCGGTTCTGTCGGAGGACGGGACGGATGTTACGCTTCAATATCTTCGTGGAGCCGGCGAGGTGGTACGAGTGGCGGGGGAGCTCGGAATAAAAGTATTTTACGTTAAGAGCAATAGCCCCTCGTGCGGATTCGGCCGCATTCATATTGGGGGAGAACTCACTGAAGGAAACGGTGTATGTGCGGCGGCGCTGGTTCGGGCCGGCATCGACGTCATATGTATCTGAGATACGCTTCGGCATGCGCACACTTCTTCTCATATCCCTGCTGAATGTTCTCATTTTCATCCAGCCATCTTATGCCGCAGACGAAATCATTCCGGGAGGACGCGAGTTTCTGGAAGGAGTGAAGCTGCAGGAGGCGGGAGAATATACTGCCTCGATCGAGCAATACCGCGCCGCTTCGGATATTTATTCAGTTGTCGCCGATTATGCTCTGTATCGAATGGCGCAATGTGCGGTGAAGCTGCAGGACAATACTTTGGCAGTTTCGGCTCTTGAAAACCTCATCGACAGGCATCCGGCGTCACCCGTCCGGAATTCCGCTCAGGTACAGCTTGGACTTGCTTATTTCGAAGCAGGCGAGTTTGCTCGAGCTCTCCCCGTCATAAAAGCCGCGCTTTCCAAGGTCAGTTCTTCGGGCGAGGCGACTGCGTTGAAGCTGGTGCTGGCAAAAATTTTCCTGGAGAAGGATGATCCGGACATGAGCGACAGCATCTGCTGGCAGTTGATCCATGGCCGACCGGCAACGGCGGAAGCGCTTGAGGCGGTCGGCATGGTGCGGCGCGTGGACACCCCGGAAAAACAAATAGCTGTGGCTAAAGTATATCTGCAGAACAAGAGGGGAAGCGAAGCGTTTGCTCTCCTGGACGCTCTGGTGAATAATCCTGATGCGCCGCACCTGAAGCCCGATGCACTCCTTTACCTGGCGCAGGCGGTATCGCTGAACGGACAAAAGCGGCAGGCCGCAGAGATATATCAGCGGATAATCGATGAACACCCGGCCCACCGTTTTGTGCCGACCGCATTATACAGCCGGGCGGAGATTTTTCGAGTCAATGGATCGTTGGATGATGCGCTCTCCGAATACGAGCGGGTAGTTATGGGCTTTCCTTCGCACTCTCTCTCATCACAGGCGCTGCGACAGCGCGCACGGATTTTTGAGAAACTGGCTGATCCTCGCGAATATGCGGAGTACGAGAGGATTCTTCGAGATTATCCTCGTTCGGCGGCGGCCTTTTTTGCAGCGGAGCACTGGGGGGTGGATCTTTACCTCGCGAAAGATTTTGAGAAAGCACAGGCTGTTTTCGACCGGTTGCTGCGGCTTAACCAGAGCGCCGATGCCAATGCCGCCGCCCTTTTCTGGCGGGCAAAGTGTTTGCTGGGCGCCGGAGATTCTGACGGCGCGAGATCGGCCTTTGCTACGGTCATTGCCAGGTACGGCGATTCGTATCAAGCTTTTCGCGCGCGCGCGATTCTGCGATTGCTTGAAGCGGGCGCCTTGGTCTACGAGCAGCCCTATTCTGCCGACTGGAACTCCCTGTTTGCAGTTGACGAGACGCAAATACGCTTTGTCGATGCGGCTGGCGAAACCATTATCGATGCCGTCAAACCCTTGATTGAAGGGCTGGATGAGAAGGCAATGCAGCGTCTTCAATTTCTAGTGGTCAATGAGCTTCCGGAGGCGAAGCTGGAGCTTGAGTTTGCTTCCAGCGCCGAACAGGACTCCGAAACTCAGTACGCCCTGGCGCTTGTCCTGTATCAGTTACAGGCTTACAACGATTCGCTCCGCATTGCATCCACGCTCAGTACGGTTTTTACCGATTCCCCTCGAACCGATCGTATCAGGCACTTCTTGTACCCGGTTGCGTATCCCCATATCCTGGGTGCAAGCGCTTCGCGATACCGAATCGACCCCCTGTTTGCGCTTGCGGTCATGCGAGAGGAAAGCCATTTTCGAGAGACCACGGTCTCATCCTCGGACGCCTGCGGTCTGATGCAGATTTTGCCGCGGACAGGCAAATGGCTGGCGCAGGATCATTTAGGATTGCCCTCTTTCGAGCGATCGGACCTGTTTCTGCCGTCCGTCAATATCGAGCTTGGCAGTTACTACCTGCGCTACCTGCTCAACAAATTCGGGGACAACCTGATGCTGACGGCTGCTGCGTATAACTGGGGGGAGACCAACCTCAGGAACTGGATGGAGGGCGCGCCGAAACAGGATTTCGATGCCTTCGTTGAGAGCATCCCCGCCGATGAGACGCGCAGGTACATAAAGAAGGTCTTCAGAACCTACGCGATTTACCGGGGTCTTTATTCGAGCGAGCCCCTCGGATTGGGCGCGTCCTAATGTTACAATAAATCATTTCCTCCACTCGAAGTAAACCGGCTTGAGCGCCATTCCGCCCAAATGATATAATGCCGGTACTGCGCCTTCCGTTCGGCTCGAATTCTGTCCGGGCGTCCGTGCATGGGCAACCGGTGTTGCTGACCGTTCAAATCAGATTGAAGGGAAATTAGTATGAGAATCGGCACCATGATCGAACCGAAGAAAATTGCCCGCGCCTTTTTGGGCGGCCCCGAATATTCGCTGGCTCGCGAGGCGCGCGCACTGATTGAGGCCGGAGCGAATCATATTGAGATCAGCGGCGAAGCCGTTGCAGCGCTGCCCGCCGTCTTGGGGGACAAGTTCCGAAACGAAGCTTCCACCGGATTGCGCGAGCTGCATGAGAGGGACGGAATAACCTTTTCGGTTCATCTGCCGTTCATGGGCGGCGTCAATTTCACCACCAGCATCGAGGCGATCCGCGAGGCATCATTTCAGGTGGTCAAAGAGATCGCCGAACAATGCGCTCCGCTCGAACCGCTGACGTATGTCCTGCACATTGCCGGCCTGCTGGAAGACCTCATGGGCGTCGGCTTGAAGGATGACGCGGTAGTAGAAACATATCTTTCATGCGCCGCCGACAGCCTTTCGAAAATCGTGAAGATCATTCCACCGAAAAAGCTGTGTCTGGAAAATCTGGAATACATATCGTTCGAGAAAATCAATCCACTGGTCGAACAGTTCGACACGAAGATCTGCATGGATGTGGGGCACATCAAACTCCGAAACGAGTCGATCGACAAGTTCGCGACGACGTACGGAAAACGCCTCGGACAGGTTCACCTTCACGGAGTCACAAAGAAGCTGTTTGACAAACGGGTGACGGTCATGGACGACCACCAGGGATTGGGTTCCGGAATCATCGACGTGGACGCGGTAATCGGATTGCTTCGAGCAATCTCGTTTACAGGCCCGGTGGTTCTTGAAGTACACTCGGTCGACCCCATCGAATCTGTCCGCATTTTGAAGAAAGCAATGCAGCGATAGCGGGGGAGGAGAAAGGAAGGAAGAGACATGATACGGAAATTGGACCACATTGGCATAGCCGTTTCGAATCTCGAGGACGCTCTGAAGCTGTACCGCGACATGCTGGGACTTAATGTAGAGCATGTTGAAGACTTTGAAGGAATGAAGATCGCATTCATTCCGATTGGAGACACCGAATTTGAGCTTTTGCAGCCGACCGACCCGCAAGGCGCTTTGGCGAAATTTCTCGAGAAGCGCGGGGAGGGCATACAGCATATCGCCGTACAGGTGGACGATGTCGAGAAATCGCTTGAGGAATTGAAGGCGAAAGGCCTGCAAGTTATCGATCAAAAACCGAGACCAGGCGCCGGTGGCGCGCGCATCGCCTTTTTCCATCCGAAAAGCACCAAGGGGGTGCTTCTCGAAATATGCCAGCGTGATTGAGGCTTCTCGAAAGAACGTAATGTTGTCAAAGCACCCGTTCGAACGTGTGAAGTTCTTCAGCGCGGAAATAGGTCCTCGGGGGCCGACGACCGAGGCGGAGGCTCGCGCTGCAGCCTACGCCGCCTCGGAACTGGAGCAATGCGGTGCACGTGAAGTTGCGATTGAAACCTTTCGCAGTGTGCCGTCGCTCTGGCGCGCGCTGGAGATAGCTTGCATCCTCGTTCTTGTGGCAACGCTTGTTTACCTGCCGGCACATGGAAGATTTTGGCCTTGGTGTGTCCTCATCTGCCTGATTGCCCTGGCCGTCATCATCGGTGAATTCAGTTTCTGGAAATATTCGCTCAGCAACCTTCTCTGCAAGCGAATTTCGCAAAACGTGTACGCGAAAGTGTCTCCCAAAAGGGACGCGCGCAATCAGCTTGTGGTGATCGGTCATCTCGATACCAATCGGACCCCAAAGCTTTTTCACCCGAGAATAGTCAGACACCTTCCGGGAATCCTTGTCTTTGTGTTTGTATGCGTCGTGTTAAAGATTTTGGTTTTCATATTCGGTTCTGTTGGAGGAGCTTTCGCAGCCGGAGCGAGTGCTGCGTTTTTGCTGGATCTGCCTGTTCTCATTCTCCTGGTTGTCATGATTCACGGAGATTTTTTCTCGCCGTTTACAGAAGGGGCGAATGATAACGCTACGGGAGCAGCGCTTGCTTTGAGCCTGGGCGAGTTTTTTGCGCGCGACCCGCTCGAGCTGACAGAGGTGTGGATCGTTTGCACCGGCTGCGAGGAAGCGACGCTCACCGGAATCAGGGCGTTCCTTAACAGACATGGCGAGCGGTTGAGGAACGCCTATTTCGTTGATTTGGAATGCCTCGGCATCGGAGAATTGCGGTACGTAACGTGCGAGGGAATGCTGAAGAAATATTACAGCGATCCCGGCATTCTTCGGGCTGCCGCCGCAGCCGCCGAGGTCGTAGGCGGCGGTATCGAGGCTATCCGATTGACGCGAGGGTATACCGAAACGGCTATCGTGGCGGGAAGGGGGTATAAAGGAATCACTGTTATGGCGTTCCCTCATGGGAGCGATGAAGTGCCTCACTGGCATCAAATAACCGATCGTATTGAGAACATAGGACCGCAGAATCTCTCCAAAGCCATGGATTTTTTGGTGGCGCTTGCGCGAGAACTCGATGCCGGGCATGAACCTCCTGATTCTGAAGAAAGAAAATATCTCTCCACGAAAGCCGCTGAATCCTTATAAGAGGAATATGGCTGTCGCCTAAGATGCATGAAAGAACCGGATCAACTTCCTTCTGTTTCTGCGCTTCCTGAGGGCACGCCTCCTCTCCGGGAAGGAATTCCGCATGAGGAGGATTCTCGCGCGAACACCCGCCGTCTCGGCAGAATCGACTGGTGCATAATCCTGGTGTTTGTCGCGGTGCTCCTGTTTTACTTTCGATCACTGCTGTGGACCGACAGCCTTATATACGGCGAATTGGACATCCGTCGAAGTGTGTACCTCTTCAGGAAGGTATCCTATGATCTCCTGCACAGGGGACACCTTCCGCTGTGGATGCCGTACATATACTGCGGAATGCCCCTGCTCGGTTCCTTTTTGGCTACGCCTTTCTATCCGCCGGATCTATTATTCGCGGCGGCCAACCTGCCGTTGCCGACGGCGTTCAACTGGGATTTGCTGATCCACCTGATTCTCGCGCAGGTGTTCTCATTTCTCTTTTTCAGGCGCCTGGTCGGCAGCCGGTTGGGCGCGACGTTCGGTTCGCTCTGGTTCTGGAACATCTTTTTCCTCAATTCGGTGCTGATCGGAGATGCTCTGAACATACGGGCAATGCTTCTGACGCCGGTCGTCTTTTATTTTGTTGAGGCCGCTTTCGCGTCCGGATTGAGGCCGGCTTACCTCCTGTTTCTTCCGATCGTCTTTTCGCTCCAGTCGCTTTCCGGGGGCGTACAATTTGCCTTCTATACGATGGCGGCCGCAGCGGCGTACGCCGGTTTCCTGCTTCTCTATCCGCAATCGATCAAGCAGCGCCTGCTGTTGTCCCTCGGATTCGCATCTGCCGTCGCAATCGGGCTTGCTCTTGCCGGCATCCAACTGGCGCCCCAATGGGAATACAGCCGTCTCAGCCTGCGTTCTTCCGATTTCGACTGGTTCCGTGTTTGGGGGGCGCAACCTGAACAGTTGCTTAATTATCTTATACCTTCGGGAGAGGGCTTGTGCTATTTTGGGATCATTCCAATTATTCTTGCTTCTTTTTCAACCGTTTTCTGGAAAGATAGCCGCAAGTATTTTTTCGTAGCGCTGGGAGTGCTCTCAATCACGTATTCTCTGGGAGGGAACACCCGGATTTCGATCCTTCTGGCCGATCTGCCGTTAGTTCGCGAATTCCGCGGGCCGTTCCGGGCCGCGATTCTCTTTAACCTCTCTGTCTTCGCATTGGCGGGCGGCGCATTCGCCGTTTCCATCAAATCGGCCGGCAAAAAAGCCATTCTGCTTTTCGGAGTGGTAACCATTGTTTTGGTTGTCGGACTCGCCGCGGCAGCAAGAGCCTCTGACTTGCGGTGGGCGGACGTCGATTACAAAATATGGTTTTCACTCGCGAGCGCCGCGGCATCGATCTTCCTCGCCTATTTCCTGTTTTTTTCCCGGCGCCTGAGCCGTTACTCCGCCTGGTTTCTTATTGTGCTGCTTGCGCTCGATCTCGGGCTGCATTACGGAGGGAGCTTTTCTGCTGCTCGGGTGGACGATTTGTTTGTCAAAGATGAGGCGGCCCGTCTCCTGGAAGAAAAGGCACGCGATGCCAGGATCATGGTTTACAACACGGCACATACGAATTATTTTGCTTTGTTTGGACTGGAATCGGCTGGCGGGCATCATCCATTTCCCCTGCTGCAACATGTGGAATTTCTTCCGCTGCTGGAGAAGCCGGAAATTGCTTCGCTGTGTGGCGTTAAGTACAGTGTTATTTATCAGCGGGATCAGCATGGGCGTCCGTTCAATCCGCCGTTGAGCGACCGCACAGGCGTATCGATCAACCTGATGCCGCTCAAGCCCCTGGCTCGTGCATTTCTCGTTCGCCGTTTTAGAACCATACCGCCGGATGCAGTGCTCTCGGCATTACAAGATGATTTTGAGCCTGCTTCCGAGGTGATACTCGAAGAAGACCCGGGTCTTGCCGCCCTTGCGGGCGAGATCGGCGTGGATGAGGGGGCGAGGATTCTTGAGAGTACGGAAAGCCGGGTTCTTATTGAGACGGAAGCACAGGCTGATGCTTTGCTGGTTGTAACGAACAGTTACTATCCCGGCTGGCAGGCGATGATCGACGGGCGGAAAGCAAGAATACTTCGGGCGAATTATATTTTTCAGGCAGTTGCCGTCCCCGGAGGCAGGCATACCGTCGAGATCAACTTCGAGCCGAAGAGTCTGGTTGCCGGCGCCGTTGTTTCCTGTGTTGGAGGCGCATGCTGGTTAGGTTTGGCGCTTATGCTTCTGCGAAGCGGCCCTGGGCTTACTCAAAAACCTGATCCGATTCCTCAAGGACGGAAGGAGGGATACTGAGCCTGATGTGGTTGGCGACGCGTTGATTGATCGCCAATTCGATATCTCGCGGAGTCGCCACAGGAATTGATGATGGGTTCGCTCCCTTTAATACGCGGATTGCTATTTCGCCTGCCTGTCGTCCATTTGCCTTATAATCGGGGGTAAGCGCAACGAGAGCGCCGGCGCGGGCGAAGCCTCTGTGCGGGCCCATGAAAGGAAGAGCCTTTCGCAGCGCCTGCTCGATGATATAACGGGTGGATTGAGGAGAGAATACTTTTCCGTCCGCCACCGACCATAACGCCTGAATATTCTGGCGTTCAAGGTTTTTCAATGCGTCAGGGACATCAGTTTCCGAAGATACCTGTTCGGTAATCAATTCCAGTCCCATCGAAGTAGCCACCCGCTTGGCCTCCTCCACAACGAGTTGGGTTTCTTCGGGGCTGTACATGACGCCAACCCGCTTGAGATTCGGCACGATACGTGAGAGAAGTAGAAATTGATTTCCGATCGGAATGTCTATTGCGGCTCCCGTCACATTTGCTCCCGGACGATCCATGTTTTTGATGAAGCTGCTAGCCGCCGGATACAGCACCATCGAGAAGACGACCGGGATATCACGCACATTCTTGGAGACCAGCGCGGTCGCTCTCGAACCGACGGTGAAGATCAACTGAGCCCGGAAACTGCGGATTTCATGCAACATCGCCTGTGCGTCTTCTCCGCCGCCTTTCAGATTATAGGTTAGCGTTTTGCAGGTTAGATCCCGCTGGTTCAATATTTCCAGGAATCCTTCCAGCGCGGTATTATATTCGGGCAGGTCCCAGCTTCTGACAATCGCTATCCTGCATTCCTTATCTTCTGCAACCGCCGCATCAAATGGAACTGAAACGGCCGCGACTGCGAGAGCGATGAGAGCAAGTATTTTTTCGATTAAATTCATCTCAATTAAAAACGGCCGAAGACTTCGAGGAGCACTATCCGCTGTAAGCGTTCACCGATCGGGAACTCCCGATGCACGTCGTTAAGCGCATTCTGGATGATCAGTGAGGTCTCCACGTCGTACTTGGTAAATCTATAGCCGATCCTGACGTCCACGCGACTATAATCGTCCAGTTCTGTTTCGACCGGCTCAAAGCCTGCAGCGCTGTCAAGATATCCGAAGGTCGCCTCGCTCACAAGATTCAGTTCTACGGCGCCGTTCCAACCGCTTTCCGAAGAAGCAAAGAGGCCCGCGTTGAATTTATGTCGCGGTGACGACTCTATCCTCTCTCCCTCTTCATTCAACTGAAATTGGACGCCGTCGCTGCGAGCCTCCAGTTCCTGAAACGAATAATTGCAGTAGGTGGAAAACCATGCTGCAGGACGATAAACCAGGCCGATCTCGCCGCCGTAAGCGATTGCTTTTCCAGCATTGAAAAATTCCAGGTGGATTGTCGTTGGATCCGGCGAGGACGCTTTCCTGAATTCGATAATTTCGTCCAGGATATTGTAGAAAGTGTCCACCTTGAATTCGAGGCGGCTGTCGAACAGGCGAGTCTGGTATCCCATCTCAAAGGAAGTCATTTCCTCGGCATCCAGGTCTGTGTCCCCTCTGCTAAACACTGTGACCGGCGGTTCTACAAATGTAAGATTCAGGTATGATTCCACAAATGAGGGATTTCGGAAAGCCCGGGCGACGGAGGCGCGAAAGATATGATCGCGCCATGGTTCGTAGACTATGCTTGCGCGTGGAGAAAAATGAACCCCCGTCAGCGGGTGGGAGTCGAAGCGAAGACCGGCGGTCAATGTCATATCATCCTGTATGGCGTACTGATCCTGAACAAAGAGAGAAAACAGACTTTCTTCCTCGTCGTCTCCGATGATCTCATGTGAGATTATGCTGTTGAAGCGGTAATTGCTTCCCCACGTGATCATGTGTTTTTCCCATGGAGAGAGCGAATGCTGGAGCTCGAAGTCCAGGACGTTGTTCATTATGGATCGCTCGTTTTCATCGTCGGCTTCAACGTCGATGTCGATAAGGTTGTAAAACGTCTGTAACTTCCAATTTTCGTAATCGTAATTCAGTTTCGCAAAACCGTTCAACCCGTCGCGCTCGAATTGAGCAACACGCGTCAAAGTATTGCCGGTGCCTTCCGTTCCCCCCGCCGAAAAATAGATTCGTTGCGTCGGGTCGAAGTTGTAATTCACCAGGACGTTACCCCGGAAGGTTCGGCGGTCGTTGTCGCCGGAATCCTCGAAGGAATTTGCCTCGTCCCATCCGGCGACAAGTTTGTAGCTCCAGTTGTCGAACACATTGGCATTGGTTACGGACAGGATTCTGGTATGGAATTCACCCGCTGTCGCGGAGACTGATGTTCCCTTGAGCTGTTCAGGCGATTTTGTAATAATGTTGATGACTCCGGAAAATGCGTTTGCGCCATACAGGGCGGACCCCGGGCCGCGGATTATCTCGATCCGATCAATCTCCTCAAGTACGATCGGCAAATCGTCCCAGACGACAATCCCGAAGAAATCGACATATGCCGAGCGGCCGTCAATAAGAAGGAGCATGTCGTTATTGCTCGGTTCATTGAAACCGCGGGCGGAGACACTGGCGTCTGAGGGAGTGATCCTCATGACATCGAGCCCCGGCACGCTCCGGAGGAGATCCACAACAGTGGTAGCGCTTGAGCGACGGATGTCTTCCGCCGTTATTATGCTGATGGAGGAGGGCGACTGGGTGATGGGTTGCTCTTGTCTCGTGGCGCTGATGACTATGGGTATTTCTTCAAAAAAAAGCAGTTCGCGTTTGGGGAAGACCTGCTCGCTTTCCTCAGGAAGCGGAGCGGCGGTTTGTTCATTTTCCAACTCGTTCTCGGCATCCGAATTTCTGACCGGTAAAAGAAATATCAACACTATCGAAAAGGCGATCAGAGTCAGCTTTAGTCTCGGCTTCACCGGCGCGTCCTCCTCGTATGCGACCTGATTTTTTAAAAATACGCTGTTCACCGGCAACAGCATCGTGAAATCTGATTCAGCATCACATTGCCGTTCAACATCTTACCGGATTCTACAACAGACAGGCTTTCCTGTCAATCATAGGCTTCATGAGCCGAATCATGTTTGGCATATCGGGATTGAGGAAGAACGATTAACGCGGTGATCAAGAAGAAGAAACCCGCGCGAATTGGGAGAGCTATTCAGGTTTTGAGAGGCTGATATCGAATTCCGCTTTCGTGTAGATTTGAAGGAATTTGGCGGTTTTCGAGTCGGGGTCGATATCAAGCAGTTTGAAGTTTCGGACGGTTTCTCCTTTCTTGACATAGGTCGGCTGATTGGAGTTCGGCAGTTGGACGATGGCGTACGGAGTTTTGCCGAATCTGGTTATCCCGCGGAGTTTGATGTCGGGAGTCTCGACATATAGTGATATCTGGTTCAACAGCCGAAGCGCGCGGCTATTCGTTGGCTCGATCTGGAGGGAAAGCCGCACTTTCTCCAAAGCCTCAAAAAACCGTTTCTTGTATAAAAGTTCATCCGCCTGTGTCAGCAATTCGTTATTCGTCCGCAGCAATAGCGTGGAGGCCCCGATATCGGAAGGATTGATCTTGATCACTTCCTTGGCTTTTTTGATCAGGGGGGCGTACTCGTTCTTGCTATAATGGGCCTGGGCCTCGCGGTACAGGCGCTCGGCGATTCTCAGCGAAAGTTGCTGAGCTCCCTCATGTTGGGGGCGATACTTCATGGCGAGCCGCACGTCCGCGAGTGCCGCCTCGACTTCTCCCGTATCGAATTCACGGTTTGCTCTTTGAACCGCTGCATCCGATGCGATATCAAGCAGATTCTGCGCCCGTGAATCCTTATTATCTATATCAGTCACCGAAGCGGCGGTAGCGAGCGCTTGCGCGTAATCGCCTCCCAAAAACTCGGCTCGCGCCTGATCAACGAGGTCGTTCTTTCTCTTCTGCTCCTCGATCGCAGAAATGAACCCTTGAACAGGATTCTGACTCTCTATGATTTTCTTGAAGTTTAGCCTGTGCAGTTGATATTCTCTAAAGAAATAACCGGCTACCGCAACAGCAACTATGATTATTAAAGCTTTAAAAAAAGTGGGACTGCCAGCCCTTGCGCGGAGTTTCAGGGTTAATTCCTTGAATCTGCCGAGTAGGGGCTGGAGATGAGGTTCTTGCTTTTCTTCTTCAGGCGGTACTTGAGAGTCAAGCTCCGCGATTCTTCTTTTTTGATCAGGCGTCAATACCATATGTATTAGGATATCAAAAAAAGATGAAAAGAGTCAATTGTAAATTTAAGCCGCGGGGGGGTTCTCCTTGATTCGCCAGAAATCATTGATTATAATCAATGTCCTCGAAGAGGTTGGATTACGCCCGTAATTGTACTATTTTTGGGATATTTGTGGCAAGGCAAGCAAGGAGAACTCAGAATGCATAACGTCTTTATGGTCAGTGCGGCGCGTACCCCTGTCGGTCGCAGAAACGGATACCTTCGTGAATGGAAAGCTCCGGAATTGCTGGGGGCGATGCTGGATGAGGTCGTTGGGCGGATACATCTCGATCCCGCCCTTGTAGAGGAAGTTGTGACCGGAACGGTCTATCAGGTGGGCGAGCAGGGGTTCACTATCGCCCGCACGGGGGTCTTTGCCTCGAAATTTCCCGAGCACGTGCCGGGAATTTCTGTCAACAGGCAGTGCGGCAGCAGTCTTTCCGCTCTGCAGATCTGCTCCTCGATGATCGCGACCGGTATGATCGATGTCGGGATCGCGAGCGGCATCGAATTGATGAGCAAGTATCCCATCGGCTCCGACGTTGGCGGCACCTTGCCCGATGGACGGCCGCAGGGCGACCCCTACGGCCCATACCTGTTCGAACGAGTGAAAGGCAAGCTCTACAACCAGGCGCAGGCGGCTCAGGCTATAGCGGAAACATTTGGTATAACGAAGAAAATGTGCGACGAATTCGCCGTTGCAAGTCACACCAAGGCGCATACCGCGACTCTTAACGGGCATTTCAAAAATGAAATTATGCCGACGAAAGGGCTTGACGGTGAGGGGGCCGAGATTATCCGCGATACGGACGAAACCATCCGTCCGGACACCAATCTGGACAAGCTGGCGGCTCTCAAGCCGGTACTCGGGACGGACTGGATCACGGCCGGAATTTCAAGTCCTGTTACTGACGGAGCGTCGGCAGTCGTGCTGATGAGCGAACAAAAAGTGAACGACTTGGGTCTGACTCCAATGGCGCGGGTGGTCGCGAATGCCGTCGTCGGCTCCGATCCGGTGCTGATGCTGACGGGCCCGCTTTCAGCCACGCCCAAAGTTCTTGAAAAAGCCGGAATGAAAATGAGTGACATCGACATTTTTGAAGTGAATGAGGCGTTCGCGCCCGTTCCGCTGGCGTGGGCCAAGCATCTGAAAGCCCCGATGGAAAAGCTGAACGTGAATGGGGGTGCAATGGCCCTTGGCCACCCGGTAGGAAATTCCGGTTGCCGCCTTACCGTTACAGCTATCAATGAGCTTATCCGCCGAAAGGCGAAGTATGCACTGGTTACCCTGTGCACCGGTGGCGCACAGGCACCCGCGTCAATTTTCGAGCGGGTATAGAGGAAGCCTCTTCCATATGAATCAAGGGCAGGGAGCGATCCTTGCCCCTTTTCTTTTCTTCATCTCAAGCCATCAGCGACTGTTTACTTCCAAGAATCGCCGATTGCTCAGGTTTCCAGATTTCATCCTGCACGCACTTGATTTGGAGTTGGGAGAGGGAATGGTATATACTTTGGCCGAATTCTTTGGGAAATATAAGATCATGTGGTGCATGCAGTGATGCCGGAATTGGGAGGAAGCGTAGTGGGGAAAACCATACTCATTGTTGCCACTCTCGATACGAGGGGAGATGAGGTTGAATTTCTGAGGGAACTCATTGTAAAGAAAGGACATAGGACGCTGATTGCCGATGCCGGTGTTGTTGGAAGCCCCCGATGCCGATCGGATATTCCACGCGAAATGATTGCTGAGGAGGGCGGCAAGAAGCTGGAGGAATTGATTGCCGCCGCCAAGAGGGGAGCCGACAGATATGAAGCGACCAAGGTGATGGCGGAGGGCGTGGCGAAGATAGCAGAACATCTGCATGCGACGGGGGAGTTGGACGGCATCATGAGCCTTGGCGGCAGCACCGGGGCGATGTTGGGCGCCGCGGCCATGAAAAAACTGCCGATTGGTGTCCCGAAGTTGATAGTAACGACCTATGCAGCTCTGGCTCCCATTGGCGAAGCCGATATAACCGTAATGCAGTCGCCAATCGATCTCGTCGGCCTGAACAGGATTGTGAAGAAGACCTTATCCAACGCTGCCGGTGCGATGGTTGGAATGGTCGAGCAGGAACTGGCGGATACAGAGAAAAAAATGGTGGTCGGCATAACCGCTCTTGGGGTCACGACGCCGGCTGTCCAGAATGTCATAGCCCATCTTGAGAAGCGAGGGATAGAAAGCATTGTTTTTCACGCCAAAACGACCGAGTTGGACGAACTCATTAACCAGGGCTCCGTCACGGCGGTAATTGATCTGACCTCCTTTGAGACCGTTCCGATGGTTCTGTATTCGGATGAGATGGTTTCTCTGCTGGCGGGTTCGCCGGAAATTCGCAGAACGCGACTGGACAGCGCCAGCGACAAGCGACTGCCGCAGATAATAGCGCCGGGCGGCCTCGACATGCACATCCTGCCCGGAACCGGAAAGGAGTCGATCCCGGCGCAATATCAGGATCGGGCCTGGACCATGCATGGCGAATACATCGTGCTTTTCAGAACGAACAAGGCGGAAATGGAACTGATCGCAAAGAGTATCGCGGACCGCGTGAACAGGGCCAAAGGTCCGGTGGCTGTTTTGATTCCGCGGGCCGGCTTTTCGGAGGCGAGCAGGAGAGGCGCTCCTTTGTTTGATCCGGAGGCCGATGAAGCATTCATTTCGGCCTTGAAGGCAAATGTGGACAGGCGAATTGAAGTCGAGGAGATAGACTGTCATATTAACGACGGCGAGTTCGCCGACCGAATGATACAGGTATTTGACAGACTCGTCAGTGGAAAGGGGTGAGCTGTGGCGGCACGGATATCGCGTCAGGAGATACTTAACAGGCTGAATCACGAGATCGGCGCTAAAAAGCCCATCTTCGGCGCCGGCTGCAGCGCCGGAATTATCGCCAAATGCGCCGAAGTCGGGCAAGCGGATCTGATCATAGTATACAGCACCGGCAAGACTCGTATGATGGGTTTGCCCACCACCATCATTGGACCATCCAATTCTATCACCCTCGAAATGGCGGACGAACTCATGAACGTGGTGAAGAACGTTCCCATTATCGCCGGCGTGGAGGCGAATGACATTTACTGTCTCGACCTCGAAAAGTCTGTGGAGCGATTCTTGAACAAGGGATTCAGCGGTGTAATCAATTTTCCGACCGTCGGCCTGTACGAAAACCTGATCGAGGGCGGAATGGCGCTCAGGAAGTTCACCGAATACATGGCTCCGGGATACGGCGTTGAGCAGTGGGGCTGGCCGAGAGAGGTGGAGATGATACGGCTGCTGCGCTCGCGGGACGTATTCACAATGGCTTATGTTTTTATCCCATCCGATGCCGCGGATATGGCTCGGGCCGGGGTCGACGTGATCTGCGTTCACGTCGGGCCGACGATGGGAGGTCTCGCCGGATTCAAAGAGATCGAGGACCTGGATGCGCTGTTGGGGAAAGCGCAGGAGACTATCGAGGCGGCGAGGCGCGAGCGCTCCGATGTGATCTGCCTGATGCACGGCGGTCCTTTCGCCGATCCGCAAAGCACCGCAGTTATCTACGAGAGGACCGATGCGCAAGGATTTGTCGGTGCTTCTGCAGTCGAGCGGACCCCGATCGAGAGAGCCGTCATCGAAACATGCCGCGGGTTTAAGGATCACCGCATAGGCGGGCGGAAATAGACGGGGAAGAGGGAGATTTTTTCATGTCGCAGCACGTTCTTTTCGCACCTGTAAAGATCGGGAATTTGCAGATCACCGGTCGATTCGCGAAATCCGCAACGCTCGAAGCCCGTTGCGCGGATGACGGCTCTGTCACCGATTCACTCATCGAATACTACGAGCAGATCGCGCGGGGTGGAACACCGCTCCTGATCACCGGCAATGCCTATTTTGATATCTTCTCAAAAGCCGTGCCCTGGCAGCTCGCCGCCGACGGCGACGATAAAATCCCCGGACTCAGCCGCCTGGTCAAGGCGGTCCACCAGCACGACTCGAAAATTATTTTGCAGATTTATCATGTTGGCCGGCAGGCTGTTCCCCGGCGAGTCGGGCGTAAGGAGGCTCTGGCGCCTTCCGCCGTTTTTGAGCCAACGCTCAATGTGCGCCCACGGCCGATGACGCGCGAAGAAATTCAAACCTCAGTCAGAGGCTTTGCCGATGCCGCCGTTCGCTGCCGCGCGGCCGGATTCGATGGAATTCAAATTCACGCCGCCCATGGATATTTGATCAACCAATTTCTGACGCCGCACACGAACCGCCGCACGGACGAGTACGGCGGCTCGTTCGAGAACCGGATGCGCTACCTGGTCGAGGTCTACCGGGCTGTTCGAGCACAAGTGGGCACGGACTATCCGGTAATTTTGAAGCTCAACGGCTCGGACGATCTGCCTCTTCGCAAGGGCTTGAAAACGGAAGAACTGGTCGAGGTCGCGCGGCGAATGGAAACTGAGGGGATTGACGCCGTTGAAATCACCGCAGGCCATTACGAATCCGGGCTCACATTCGAGCGCGGAAATTGGAATGGTTTCTTCAGGACGGTAACATCGGTCGGTATTGGGCAACACCAGCCATGGCTGCAACGGCAAACTGTCCGCGCACTGGCGCCGCTTCTGGAGTGGTGGCTGGGACGTGTCGCCGCCTACAGCGAAGGCTTTAATCTGCGATATTCAAGGCGCTTCAATGAGGCGCTCGAAATCCCCGTCATCTGTGTCGGCGGATTCTTGCATCAGGCCGCGATGGAGAAAGCGATATCTGACGGCGATTGCGACATAGTCTCCGCTGCACGCGCTCTCATTGCCGATCCCTTTTTATACCGTCACATGCAAGAGGGCATACAGGGGCCCACTTGCGATTTTTGCAACGCCTGTTATGCGCGCGCGGCCGAATTGCCCGTGGAATGCTACAACGACAAGGTGCGCGCCGAGAAAGAACGGATGTTGCGCAAGGAAGGTTATGCAGTTTAATCCCCGGGGGAATTGATATGAAAACCACCGTCGCCAAGGCCGTCGTCAGTTTTCTGGAGAAGGCCGGAGTGGAGGTTGCATTCGGCTATAACGGACACGGCAACTGGGCAATGCTTGATGCCATCGAGCATGAATCCGCCATTCGCGGGATAAAAACGAACGCCGAGGACACGGCAGTCCACATGGCGGATTGCTACTGGCGCATGCGCCGACGCGGACAGTTGCCGGTTGTGCTGACCACGGTCGGGCCGGGAAACATGAATATATGCGCTGCTCTGGCCAATGCGTTTTACGAGTCATCAGCGATGCTTATTCTTGCGGGAGCAGGGCCGACGCAATGGATGGATAAGGGCTGCTTTGAAGAATGTTATCGATTTGGCCCCGAAGAATTCATTCAAGTCATCAAGCCGATTTGCAAAAAGGCGGCTTTGGTGACACGGCCGGACACCGCACTCGAAATAGTCGCACGCGCTTATAAGGAAGCGCTGTCAGGACGCCCCGGTCCGGTCCTCGTGCAGGTTCCCTTTGATATTCAGCACACCGAGATCGAGGTGGATTCGATGCCGGACCCGGAGACATGGACGCGGATACATCATCCGGCGCCCGATCCCGCCGGAGTCCGGCGAGCCGCACAATTAATCAAGCGCGCCAGCCGGCCGCTGCTGCTGGCCGGGAGCGGTGTATTGAATGCGAGGGCGTCTGAGGCGCTGCGCAACCTTGCTGAGGCATTCGGTATCCCTGTCGGCACAACATTCTCCGGCAAGGGAGCGTTTCCCGAAGATCACGAGTTGAGTGTGGGAACGATTGATCCTTCCGGCACCGGCCACGGGTATCAGGCTGCGCGGGAGTGCGATGTTTTAGTGGCCGTCGGAGCGCGATTTCATGATTTCAATACGCTGGCATGGTGTCTGTATCAGATTCCCGAGAAGACGAAACTCGTTCACATTGACATCGACCCTGGCGAGTTGTGCCGGAACTATCCGGCCGAGGTCGCGCTCACGGCCGATGCGCGTCTCGGACTGGAGGCGCTGCAGCATGCGCTTTCTGAGGCGTCAATGAAAGCCGGCGGTTTCGATGAATGGAAACGGCAGATCGACACATGGCGCGGCGTCTGGGCTGCTGAGGTAAAGGAGAAGGGGAGGGAAGAGGAGGGTCCGCTGTCAAATATAAGAGTCCTCCGGGACTGCGGCGACGTGATCCGCGAGGTGGACCCGCAGACGTCCGTCCTTTTCGACACCGGCAACCTGCTGCTTTTCGCGCCCGCCTTTTTTGCGGCTTCATCTCCGAATGTTGCCACCAACAACGGCCATTTTGCGCGCATGGGCTGGAGTTGCGGAGGGATTCTGGGCGCGAAGCTTGCCAATCCGAAACATCCCGCCGTCGCCTTTGTCGGTGACGGCTCATTCATGATGACCGGACTCGCTCTTGCCACTGCGCGCGAACACGGTATTGCGGCGGTCTGGGTGATCCTGAACAATCGGACGATCGGGATTGAGCGAGAAGCGATGGAGGCCATTTACGGGCGCGCTTCATTTTGTGATTCCCGCATCGAGCAAACCGGCGAGCCGTGGTGTCCGGATTATGTGAAGCTGGCGGAATCGATAGGCATCGAAGGCAAGAAAGTGGGGAAACCGGCAGATTTGAGGCCGGCGTTGAAATCAGCGATTCAGTGCGGTCGCCCGTTTGTCCTTGACGTGGATGTGAATCCCGAAGACGAGGGATACCGGCTGGCGATCCTGCCAATCCCGATGAACTGGACGCAATCTTCGCTCAGCTCGGGATGTCGAATACCATCGAGCTGATTTTCGAACATCGGAACAGGGTTGACTCGGAACACCGGATAGATTCAAGCGCCCTCTTTCCTCTTACCGGAAACTCTTGACCGTCTCGATCATCGCCTGAATGTTTTCCAGCGGTGTCTCCAGCGCTACCTCACAGCCGGCGGAAAACATGTAATTCGGCACGTGGCGCATGCTTTCGAGAACATCTCTGGTTACTCGCGCGGCTTCCGCCGGCGACCCAGTCAGAAGCGGACCGACCGGATCCAGGTTGCCGAGAATGGCGACATCGGGAGGAACGAGCGGCGCGATAGAGGGCATATCCACGACGTTATCAAGACTGATTCCCTGCACTCCGGTCGCGCACATGGGGGTAATGATGTGGCTGCTCTTGCCGCAGATGTGCAGGACGAACCGGCAATCGACTGCGTCGACGACTCTTTTTATATAAGGCGCCGCGAATCGTTCATATTGTTTTCTGGATAAAAGCCCGCTGGTAGGATCACCAAGATAAATGATATCGGCGCCGGCTGCCACCAGTCCCCTGCAGGCGAGAATGGAAATCTCCGTGCAGAAATCAATCAGCCGCTCCACGAATTCCGGATCCCTGATCGTTTTTCTGGCGAGATCCTCGACGCCGGCAAGAACGGCGGCCATCGAGAAGGGACCGCCTCCTAAAGCTAATTTGAATGTGGTGAAACGTTCCGCCATTCCGCCAAGCACCTTGAAGTTATTTAAGAGCCGATCATGCCATTGCGGGCCCGCATCCTCCAGCCGCTTCAAATCATCCCGTGTTCTTACGGAATGACGCGTGACCATTGCGATGCTGTTTTCCGGTATCTTGATGTCGCAGCCGTAGCTTTCGGCAAAAGCTGAAATATCGGGGACGCAGGAAAACGTGACTTCGGTTTTGAGTGTCTTTGCGGTGTGGGCAAGAGACTGAACGGCGATCTCAGGGTCCAGAATATTGCCCCTGAGACTGGTCCTGTTCAGTTTTGCCATCACGATGCCCACAAGCAGGAAAATCATGCGCCGGCCTGCGATCTGGATGAGATCGACCAATCGCATTTCGCGCAAACAGTCCAGGAGAGCCAAACCCAGCGGGCGAAGCTCTTGCTGGAGACCGATCCAGGTGAACAGCTCCATGAACGGCTGGGGCTCGATGCCATTTTCTTTCTGCTTGAGCCATTCTCGAAGTTCTGCGGATTTTGGGTGGGTGCGGTTCTTCTCGGTCCAATCGCCGATTAGCTTGACAGCTTCATCGAGCCTGTCTGCGCGGTGTTCCGGGGTGGACATCTGCTTTCTCCTTGCGAGAGGCAGAGCTGTTATTGGCAACAAAAAGGGCGCGGCAGCGACTGAAAATTCTACATTGAGTTGAGCGCCTGGTCCAGATCGGCCATGATATCTTCCGGATCCTCAAAACCGACCGCCAGTCGCACCAACTCGTCAAGCACCCCGATATCCAGACGTTCCTCGCGCGTCAGCGAGTAATAGGTTATCGTGGCGGGATGCGTGATCAGCGATTCGGGCCCTCCGAGGCTTGGAGCGATCAGGCACAGCTTGAGAGAGTCGAGGAAATGCAGCGTCTGTTCCAGGTTGCCGTTCACTTCAAACGTGACCACACCGCCAAAGCCTTTCATTTGCTTTTTCGCCAACTCATGATGGCGGTGGCTCGGTAGACCCGGGTAATATACCCGCTTCACTTTGGGATGCGCCTCAAGGTATGTTGCGACGGTCATTGCAGTCGTATTCGCACGCTCCATCCTGAGCGAGAACGTCTTGAGCCCGCGCAACAAGAGATAACAGGAGTTCGGGTCGGTAATGCCACCCGCCATTTTTTGGAACAGCTTTATTTTCTCGTAGAATTTACGACTGGTCATCACGGCTCCGGAGAGCACGTCATTATGGCCGCCGAGGAACTTGGTGCCGCTGTGGATGACGATATCGATGCCCCATTCGAGCGGCTTCTGATTGTAGGGGGCGCCGAAGGTGCTGTCGATGGCGGTTACTGCTTTATATTTTCGCCCCAGTTCGACAACTTTGGCCATGTCGGCGATGTTTAGGTACGGGTTGGTTGGGGATTCAGAAAAGATAAGCGCGGTATTCTTCTTGATGGCCGATTCCATCATTTCATAATCGCCCATCGGAATGACTGTTACTTCGACGCCGTAGCGAGGAAGGAAATTCTCCGCGAAATTGAGCGTCTGCTTGTACGCGTCATCGGTAAGAATGATGTGATCGCCTGTTTTCAAAAGAGCGAGCAGGGTGGCGCTGATGGCGCTCATGCCGCAATCGAACAGCAGGCAGGTTTCAGCCCCCTCGAGCATC
The DNA here is from genome assembly GCA_003598085.1 of Candidatus Abyssobacteria bacterium SURF_5. NCBI lineage: Bacteria > Pseudomonadati > Candidatus Hydrogenedentota > Candidatus Abyssobacteria > Candidatus Abyssobacteria bacterium SURF_5. Next base: position 47,091 of record QZKU01000068.1, on the reverse strand, counting down.
GCCAGCTTTGTCTCGGCGGCCTCCTGTGTCGGATTCCCATATCTCCCGTACTCGTAATGGGCTTTCTTGCCGGACGTGTACTGCGCGACCTCGTTCATATTTTTGAAGATGAACGTGGAGGTCTGGACGAGAGGAGTTGTGATCGATCCCCGCCACCTGATCTCGCCGCCATGAACTGCAATGGTTGATTCGCCCTTCTTTGAGATGCTGTCCTGCTCCAACTTTTTTCCTCCTGTTTCCCCTGCCATGTGGACCTGGCGCCGGCGGTCAAAAAACTTTCGACTGCGACCGAATAGGTTAATAGGCTATCATGGAAGCGGGTAAAAGGTCAAACCATGGCTGGCGTCGCGGGAAGCCCCCGGCGTGGACTCCGGATATGTAAAATGAATGGAATGTTTTCGGTGACTCCGTCTGTAGCGCTTAGTAGTAGCGGGCAACCTTATTGAGGACGGTTTTTCCGGTTAGGTGGACGGTGCGGCTACTACTCTTGCGTTGCCCCCTTACTGGCGCGGGCGGTACGTCATCACTTCCCTCTGCAAAAATTCGGTTCCCGCCGCGGAACGGACTTCCTGTTGGATTTTTGTCAACTCATAGAAAATTTGAACGACATCCGCAGGTCTGCGATCCGGATTCTTCTGCAAGCATCTCAGGATGAGGCTGCTGAGCGAGTAGGGCAATTGGTTGCGACTGCTCGCGTCGAGGATATAAGGCCGGTCCATCTTGTAGAGGTATACCTTCTTGGACAACGCATGAACCTGGCGGTCCTGCTGGAAGGTATTGATGAATTTGCTTGCGCCATTCATTTTCTTTGCGATTAACTCGTCCAAGAGGCGGCCGAGCGCGTATATGTCGCACCGTTTGTCGTATCTTCCGCCCTTGCGCAACTGTTCGGGGGCCGCATAGTTCATTGTGCCGGCGCGGCGTCCTCTCCCGAAAAAGCGCGACAGGTCGGTTTTCAGTTTGGCGGCCTTGTCCTGGCTCAATCCAAAGTCACAGATAACGATCGACATCGAGTTGCTGCCGTTCGCGTCGTACAGGATGTTGGACGGCTTCAGGTCGCGATGAATAATGTGGTTCTGATGGAGATAGTTCAATCCGGCCACAACCTGAATGATTATGTCCATGAGGAACGCGAGGCTGTACTTCTCATCATCAAGCAACAGATGTTCGAGGTTGTGCTGCATTCGGGGCATAACGTAAAAAATGTCGCCGTTTTCCTCGAAGAGATCCAGGCCTTTCATCACGTTTGGGTGATCAAAGGCGTACTCAGTCTCCCGGCGCAGGATCCTTTTGAAGCGGTCGATCTTTTCAATGGGGGGATTCGGACCGAGATGTTTGATGGCCCTCAATTTTCCCGTCGCGAGATGACGCGCTTCGTCGACACGGGACATTCCGCCCCGCCCGATGATCTGCAAGAATTGATAACCGTGTTTCCTGAGGACGCGCCGATAGGCGTCTTCAAAATTATCATCATTCATGAAATCGATGTTCTTACTTCTTAGCATGTCATTTATTGCCTCTGCTGAAGACTTTTTTCAAGTGGTTGTCCTCTTAGAAAACTCCTGAAAGCGGAGGGCAACCTGTTTGATTCCCCCTTTTGCACGAAACCGATGGCGCCCGCCTTCATCGCCTGCTTTACCAGTTCATAATCGAAATATTTGCTGAGTATTATCACTCTGGTTTCCGGATGCATTTTCTTGATCTGCGTGAGCACCTCAAATCCGCTTTCCTTCTCCAAAACCAGATCGAGAAGAACCAGAGACGGATCCACGCGTTCCAACTCCAAAATCGCTTCCTTCTCGTCGATTGCGGTTGAAACTTTCCAGTTGTTGTTTTCGAAAAATCGGATTATCTCTCTCAGGCTCTCGATCTCGTCATCTATCAGAAGCACCTTTTTTACTTCGGATCCTGGTGAAACAGCTTTTTTCCCGGTCATTTCTTCCCCCTTATTTGTAAGGCACTTATAGATTGGGCAAGGAGTATGCCAAAAAGACCTCAAGGATAAAATTGGCTGGAAGCGCCTTTCGGCGGCGAAATGCCTAACTCATAACATTAATCAAATCAAGCAATTACGACGGAAAAAAGATCGGGGACAGCATGGCTTTAGGAAAGGAAGAAAAGAAGCGTTTCTACTTGAAAATAGGCAGCGCGATTGTGCTTTCAACAAGAAGCTTGTGATCGGGACAATTGGGCTCCGAATTTCTCATTCAGGTGAAGAGGGAGCTTTTCAATGGGGGTGCGCATCACCTGAGATTGAGGTCCTTCAATTTTTTGGAGAAATTGCCTTCATCCAGCCCCAGTTTCTGGGCCGCCTCCCGATTGGACGAACTTTCATTCAACACCTTCAGTATCAGGTCGCGTTCAAATGCCCGTTGCGCCTCCTTCAGAGTCATTCTCGCATAATTCGGCATTGCAGCGGGGGCTGACTGCAAATCTTCGTTTCTTTGGAGCAGGTCGGCGGTGATGACATCCTCAACCCGCACTGCCGCCCACTGCAGGACGTTTTTCAACTGGCGCACGTTACCCGGCCATGAATGGTTTTTCAGAAGTTCCACAGCTTTTTCGTCGATGGTGAGAAGTTTTTTGTGCAGTTCCCGGCAGGCTTGCTCCAGCAGGTACTCCGCTATGGGTTGGATATCCTCTTTGTGTTCCCGCAGTGGGGGGGAGTTGATCCGGTAGGAGAGGCGGTATCGCAGGTCCTCTCGAAAGTTGCCGGCGGCGATCATGGCGTCCATGTCGCGGTTTGTTGCTGCAAGGATACGAACATCGACTTTGATTTCTTTTTGGCCGCCGACGCGGGTTATCGTCTTGTCTTCTAAAACGCGCAGAAGCTTTGCCTGTGCCTCATAGCTGAGGTCGCCGATCTCATCCAGAAAAAGAGTGCCTCCATGCGCGAGCTCGAACTTACCCTTTCGCTGATCGACCTGGGTGGCCACGCGTTTTTCGATTCCAAACAGTTCCGATTCCAGCAAAGTCGAGGTCAGGGCGCTGCAGTTTACCGGGACGAAAGGAGCGTCGCGGCGGGAGCTGTTCCGGTAAATATTTCGGGCCACCAGTTCTTTGCCCGTTCCGCTTTCTCCGCAGATGAGAACAGTGTAATCGCTGGGACCGACGAGGCGGATTTCCTCGCGGAGTCTCTGCATGGCGTTGCTTTCGCCGATCATGCGGAATTGTTCGTCCATTTGCTGATTGACAAGCTCACGCTCCTGGCGACGCGCCAGCAGATTATGCAGGACGATGGGAAGGCGAGGGGGGACCTTCCATTCATTGCTGCCATCTTCGTGCGCCTTTTTCACGATGTCATAGGCGCCGTGGCTCACCGCTTGCACCGCCATTTCGAGGGAGGCGGCCTCGCTCAGGACCACGATGTCGAGTCCCGGGAACTCCTGGCGGAGCGCGTTCAAGACTTCGAGTCCGATCTCTCTCTCCAACACCCAGTCCAGGAAAACGATGTCGTACAGCATCTTCCGGAGCAACCGAGTCGCCTCGAGCCGGTCGTATGCCACGGTAACATCAAAATCCTCGTTCTTCAGATAATTCACTATCTTCTGAACGGTATCGGGCTCGTCATCGATTATGAGAATTCTATTTCCTTTTGCCGCCACGTCACTCTCTCCCTGGGTGGGGCATCTCGTAACCGCCAGCCGGTGGATTACAAAGTCTGTGCAAGGTACCAGAAAGCTTCGATAGTGCCGACTGCAGAATCGAGCTCTTCTTCCTTGAAGTCACGAGGTAAGATCGATTCGAGCGATAGCTCTTCATATCTGCTCAATTCTAATCGTGCCTCCGGGATGTTTGCCGAAAACGCGATAATGGGAATTTTGGCGGTGTCGCCGGTCTTTCTCAATCGGTAGGCCAGCGACATGCCGGAAATCGTATCCTCCATGTCGAGGTCCAGGAGGATGGCATTCGGGTTTAACTCAATGATTCTGCGCGTGGCCGCGAGAAAATCCTCCAGAATGACGGGATAATACCCTTTACGCCAGCAAGCGGATTCGAGTTTGTGCGCGAACTGGCGGTCTGACGATAAAACGGCGGGCTTTGACTTTGGTATAAAGAAGCTGAACGTGCTTCCTTTGTCTTTGCCTCGGGAATCGGCCCAAATTTCTCCGCCGTGAGCCCTGATGAAATCCCGGCAGATCGAGAGGCCCATGCCCGAGCCGCCTTTCCTGAAGCTGACATGAGGCTCAAAAATTCGCTCGAGATCCTCTTTTTGAATTCCGCTGCCTTCGTCTTTCACCAGCACCTGCAACACCTCGCCCTTATCCTCCACACACACATTTACGGTGCCATTGGGGCAATGTTGCACAGCGTTCAGCAGAAGATTCATGAGAACCCTCGAAATGGCATTCGAATCGCAGCACACCATGGGGAGCTTGTCGGATGTTGACAGCGTCACTTTCGGCCCGCGCCCTTTTTCCTTTTCCACAGAAGAGCGAATGTCGTTGACATTTGTTTGGATCAAGTCGACCAGATCGCAATGGCGTAACCTCAGCTCCAGCGACTGCGGTTTAAACGCGCTCACGATGGATTTGACCATCGTTGCCACCGTACTGTAGCACCGTTCGATCTTTTCGAGGCAGATGTTGAGGAAAGCTCGTTGTTTTCGATCGGCATCGCCGTCCATTGTTTCCAGAACCTGGCGGATATATCCCTTGATTTCCCCCAGCATCCCTTTCAATTCATGAATCGTTTGAGAGACCTTCTTGTCCTCAAGCCGTTTCTCCAGGGTCACATCCCGCAGTACGAGCAGTTTTCCGAGGGTGCGTCCCACTTCCGTTCGAACATTTAACATGCCCGCCCGAAACGTAACTTTATCAGGGAAACCGGGAAAATTTGTAATTAGCTCGTCCATATCTGTATCTTTATCTTCCCCTGAAAGCATCCTGGAGAAAAATTCTCGGTTCTCGGCGTTTTGTATCAGGGAGAGCAGGGGGCGATTGCGGAATTTCTTTCCCTTTGGGTGCCCTAACAGCGTTCGCGCGGGTTCGTTCGCGAACACGAGGCGGCAAGAATTGTCCACCATCAGGATGGGTTCCAGGGTGTTTGCCAATACGAGCTCAAGTTCACCTTTTGCCGCCTCTATTTGCCTGGTCTGCCAGATCATGATGAGGATTCCTATCCCTGTGGCAAGGATTATGCTTCCCACTACGAGGGAAAGGCGGCGCTGGGACTCGATCTCCTGGGCGACATCGGGGCCGATTCCCAAATTTATACCAATGGAATGCTCTGGAGAAACCAATCTGAATATATCAAGCTGGCCGCTCTCAATATTGGCTGCTTTGCCTTTATTGATGAGATCGGCCCAGACTTCAGGTTGCACGCGTCCCGCCGGTTTTCGGACACCTTTATCGTCATATGTAAAAATGGAACCGTCGCCCACATCGACAAAGCGCAGGTACGACAAATTACGGTTCGCCTTGTTGGACTGATAGATGGAGTATAAGATTCTGTCCAGATTATCCAGCGGGAAATCGCCCTCCAAGGTGCTCATGGATTGCAGTCCCTCCACGAGCCTGTCGGCGAGGCGTTCGCGGCCGATGAGTCCGGGCAGCAGCATGAGGATTGCAGCCAGGCACAAAACAACCAAAGTCGTGCCTAAACCGACGACCATCAGTCGCGATGGAACGACTTTGGCAAAGGAATTTCTCATAAATGAGCCGACGGTAAAAAGTTGTTTTCTAATCCAGGACAGGCCTCATCAATTGTGGTGTAATTATATCGTAACCAAAAAGTTGAGTCAAATCAGGCGACAGAAGAAATTCAACTGAAAAGGGAAACGGAATATTGAAAAAATCATCAAATAAACCGGCCGCTAAACCGGGCGCACCGCCGAAAAAAAAGCATCTGAAAGACGCCAATAAAAAGCTTGCCGAATTATTGATTCGCGAGGAAATGATCACGCGGCAGGAACTCGAAGAGGCGATTCGTCAGAAGAACTCGGCAGATCATTTTCTGGGTGAGATTTTGCTGGATCTCAGGTACGTCACGGAAGAGGAATTAATCGGTTGCCTCGTTCGCCATTGCCGCATTCCGCACCTCAAGCTCTCTAATCTGCAGGTTCGGACCGAGGCGGCCGAACTCATTCCGGCAGAGATCTGCCATACCTACAAGTTGCTGCCGATCGACAAATTGGGAAGCCTTCTCACGGTTGCGATGGTCAACCCGCTCGACACCGAGGCTCTCGATGCGGTGAAAGAACAGGTGAAGTTGCGAATAAAGCCCATCTTGTGCTCATGGGCCGATTATTCCGAGTTGTACGCGCGCATCTATGGGGCCGAGGTGAACAAGGATCAGCAGGTGCACGATGAGATGGGGGAGGAGGAAGAGGCGGACGAGGACGACGAAGAGCCTAAAAAGGACACCGCCTCCGCCGCTCGAGACAAAAGCACTCGGCGCGAGCCGCAGGAGGAACCGGCAGAGGAGAAAAAGGGGGCGGCGGAATCCAAGACTCCGTGCAGGCGCGGGTTGGTGGAGCGGTTTATTTTCCAGAATTTTGTGGTGGCGGAGGCAAACTCTTTCACCTATGCTCTCGCGAAGTCGGTATCCGAAGCGCCGGGAGCGGAATACAACCCGCTTTTCATTTACGGGAACAGCGGGCTGGGCAAGACGCATCTTTCGAATGCCATCGGAAATGAGGCAATACGGCGTGATAACAGCCTCTCGCTTTTCTACATTCCCACGAGCCAATTCATCGACGAATTGCTAGAGGCAATCGAACAGGAACGAATGAAGGAATTCCGCGAGACGTTCAGCAATCTCGATATCCTCATCGTGGACGACGTGCAGTTTCTCTCCGCTCGAACGAAAGCGCAGGAGGAATTTTTCAATATTTTCAACGCCATCTATAACAGGAAAAGGCAGATTATTCTGATCAGCGACGTTCCCCCCAAGAAGCTCAAGGGGCTGGAATCGCGCCTCATCTCGCGCTTCGAGGGAGGCGTAGTCGCATGCATGGAAGAGCCCGATTTTCAGACCCGGCTCACCATTCTCCAGCAACGCAGCGAGTCAGCCGGAGTGGCGGTGCCGGAGGAAGTCCTGGAACTGCTTGCGAAGTCTATTCCCTCTAATATTCGGGAACTCGAGGGGGCGCTCAAGAAGCTACTTGCGTACTCTTCGCTCGTGGGTCATGAAATCTCAGTGGAACTTGCACAGGAAATCCTGAAGCACCTGTTCCGCCCGGTGGAAGCATAGGAGCAGGAAGAATTACGGCATGGTGGAGACATTGAAGAAGCGTCTGGGCGACATCCTGATCGAAGAGCGGTTGTTAACTCAAGAGCAACTGGCTCAGGCACTGTATGAACAGAGGCGGACGGGCCAGCCGCTCGTGGTTATCCTGATTCAGGCGGGGCTGGTAAGCGAGGAAGATATCGTTATCACCTTGAGCGAGCAGCTTGGCATCCCGCACCTGCGCGTGGAGAGCTACGAGATCCCGCCCGAAGTCATTGGAGAAGTGTCCGAGGGCATAGCCCGCCGCTATCACTTGATACCGGTGGCTAAAACCGGGAAATCGCTTACGGTCGCCATGTCGGATCCGCTCAACATCGTTGCCATCGACGATGTCCGCATGCTTACCGGATATGAGATTGAGACCGTTGTCGCGCTGGATTCGGAAGTGAAAAACGCAATCGATAAGTATTACGGGGGCAAGCAGCAGAGTCTGGACGACTTCGAAGATATTTTGCGCGATGCACAGGCGGACGTGGTCACGGTTCTCGACGAGCAGCAGGAACTCGATATCAGCCATCTGAAGAAGGAGGTTGAGCAGGCTCCGGTCATCCGGCTGGTTAATCTCACCCTGGTAAATGCCATCAAACAGGGAGCGAGCGACATCCATATCGAGCCGTTCGAGAGACAGGTGCGAGTACGCTACCGCATAGACGGCGTGCTTCGCGAGAACCAGTCGCCCCCAAAGGCGCTGCAGGCGGCAGTCGTTTCGCGCATCAAGGTCCTTTCGGAACTGGATATCGCGGAGCGGCGCGTGCCACAGGACGGCCGCTTCCGAATAAAATTCGAAGGGCGTGAAATAGACTTTCGTGTTTCAACGCTTCCCACGTATTTCGGCGAGAAAGTGGTGCTGCGTATTCTGGATAAGGGGTCCTTGCAGCTCGATCTCGACAAGCTCGGCTTCGAAGAGCAGCCGCTGCAGGATTTTCGGGAAAGTCTGAGCAGGCCCAACGGCATCATCCTCATCACCGGTCCTACCGGCAGCGGGAAGACCACGACCTTGTACTCGGCGCTTCACATGCTGAACACCATGGATGTCAACATCGTAACCGTTGAGGATCCGGTTGAATATGAGTTGCACGGAATCAATCAAGTTCAGGCAAAGCCGGAGATCGGCCTCACGTTCGCTTCCGGCCTCAGATCGATTCTCAGGCAGGACCCCGACATCGTAATGGTCGGCGAAATCCGCGATGAGGAAACGGCCGATATCGCAATAAAAGCCGCTCTGACCGGACACCTCGTCCTCAGCACGTTGCACACGAATGACGCCCCCGGCGCAATCACGCGGCTCATCGACATGGGAATGGAGCCGTTCCTGATCGCCTCTTCTTTGCTCATGGCCGCCGCCCAGCGACTGGTCCGGAAAATCTGCCCCGATTGCAGGGAAAATTACAAAGTCCCCGAACGCGTGCTCGAGCGGGCCCAATTTCGATTCAAGCCGGGAGAAAAAGTCGTTCTTTCCCGCGGAAAAGGATGTGCTCGCTGCGGTGAAACGGGCTATCGCGGACGACTTGCACTTCTCGAAGTTTTGCGGGTGAGGGAGAACATACAAGATCTGATCATGCAGTCCGTGCCCTCGAGCGAGATCAAAGCGGCGGGAATCAAGAACGAGATGCTGACGCTCCGCCAGGTCGCCCTGAACAAGGTGAAGGCCGGCCTCACGACGCTTGAAGAAGGGTTACGGGTTACGGCCCCCGATTAATACCAGCCATCGGTATCTTCCTCTCGAACTGACACTTTTCGGCACGGTTACAAAAACTGGCATGGGAATTGCTCAAAAGGGGCAATGATAAAATTCTGGAATACATTCTCACGATTTTGCAATCAGGCGAGTACAAAAATTGCCGACGACCGGACCTAAACAGTCTCGGCGGCGGGCGATTCCACCTGAAAACTGGAAGGAAAAAACATGCTGCAATTGGAAGACTTGTGCCGGCATTTAATCGAACATAATGCCTCCGACCTTCATCTCGTTGTTGGAGTTCCCCCACAGCTTCGAATCGACGGCGAACTCTACCCGATGGACTTGCCGCCACTTACTCCGGAAATAACGAAGAGTCTCTCATACAGCATTCTCACTGAGCGCCAGATAAAGGAGTTCGAGAAAGAAAAGGAACTGGATATGTCGTTCGGGATCAAAGGATTGAGCCGGTTCCGCGTCAATTTGTTTATTGACCGCGGCTCCGTCACTGCCGCCATCCGGACAATCCCGTACGAGGTTCCGGGTTTCGAGGAATTAGGGATTCCCAAAAGCGTTCGAGATCTCGCGGACCGGCCGCTGGGGCTGGTGCTGGTTTGCGGTCCGACCGGCAGCGGGAAGAGCACGACTCTGGCCGCTCTGCTCAACAAGATCAACCTCGAGCAGCGTTGCCATATCCTGACCATCGAGGATCCCATTGAATATTTGCATTCGCACAAGATGAGCATCATCAATCAGCGTGAAGTATACGCGGATACGCACTCATTCGCGGCCGCTTTGAAGCACATTCTGCGACAGGACCCGGATGTCATCATGATTGGAGAAATGCGCGACCTGGAAACGATTGAAGCGGCGCTGACGGTGGCCGAGACGGGTCATCTCGTTTTTGCCACGCTCCATTCGAATGATGCGACCCAGTCAATCAACCGAATGGTCGACGTGTTTCCTCCGCACCAGCAAGTTCAGGTACGCACGCAGCTTTCCTTCGTTCTGGAAGGGATCATCGTGCAAAAACTTCTTCCGCGCAAGGATGGAAACGGCAGAGTCCTTGCGATGGAGATCATGGTCGCAACCACCGCGATCCGGAGCCTGATCAGGGAAGAAAAACTGCACCAGATTTATTCTTCGATCAGCACGGGAGGCGGCCTGGGAATGCAGACCATGAATCAATCCCTCTATAAACTCTACAAGAACGGCCAGCTCTCGTACGAACAGGCGCTTGAAGCCAGTTCGAACCAGGAAGACCTGTTGAGGCTGATGGGGAAGGGATTCTGACCCTGAAAATTTTGATGATCGACCCTTTCAAAACCGATTTGGAGCAGAGCAGTCTCATCCTGAAAAGATTTGCGCTGGCGCGGGCTTTTATCGTAACGATTGTCGCCGTCTACTGCGGGTTTTTGCAGGTGAGCACGGGTGCCCGTACCGATCTGAGCACCGCGTACCTGTTCGCCATACTCGCGGTTGCACTTATCGAATCTTTTCTGGTCGCGGGCATTATCGCCGCCGGCTATGCGCCGACGATGCGGATGTCCCTGTTCCTTCTGTGCGCCGACCTGGTCTTGATCAGCGCCATCACGCTGATGACCGGCGGGAGTGCAAGCGTCTTCGTCTTTCTGAATGTGGCCGTGATCCTTTCGGCAAGCCTGTTGCTTTCGCTCAATTGGAGCGCTTTCGTCGCTACCATTTGTTCCCTTCTTTTCCTGGCTGTAATGGTGCTGGAATTGCATGGATATGTATTACCGGCCTCCCCCTTCCAGGTGAAAGCGATGAATATGTCCGGCTTACACCGCTGGGCCGATACCGGGATGAAAATTTTCGCGTTTTACCTGACCGCGTTTTTGGGCGGGTTGCTGTCTCACCGGGTCGGCTTGCTGCAGTCGTTTCATGAGAGCATTCTCAATAGCCTGTCCAGCGGATATCTCAGCATCAACCGGGACCAAATGGTGACGTATCTGAATCCGGCGGGCTCGCGTTTACTGAAATGGGAGCGGATGGATGCGGTCGGCAAGAACGTATCCACCATCTTTCCCGTAATCGACGTCCCGAATCCGCTTGTTGAAGCCATAGCGAAACAAAAGGAATCCAACAGCCGGGAAATTGCGGTTATGCGGGGCGATGGGAAAACGATCCCTGTCGGCGTAACCGTCTCTCCAATAAAGAGCAGCACCCAAAAGCTTCTGGGAGCGGTCGGCAGTTTTATCGATCTGACAGAGCTCAAGCAGATGGAGGACAGGCTGCGGCGGGCGGACCGATTGGCGGCGATCGGGGAGACATCGGCCGGTCTTGCTCATGAAATAAGGAATCCTGTCGCTTCCATCCGCGGCGCGGTACAAGAGCTTTCAGAGAATCTGAAACTTGAAGATTCGAATAGGCAATTATTTTCGATCGTCGTCCGGGAATGCGACCAACTGGGAAAAATCGTATCCGATTTCCTTGAATTCGTCAGCGGCCGGATTCATGAGGACGGCTATTTCAATATCAACACCTTGTTAGATGAAGTAGTGGAAATCGCACAAAGGAATTTCTTCAACGGCGATGGTCAAATCTATGCCACTATTCCGCCGGCTCTTGGCGAAATCAAGGGTAACCGGGCTCAAATGCAGGAAGCGTTGCTGAATGTGGTTCGAAACGGGAGAGAAGCGATGCCTGCCGGAGGATGTCTCCGAATCGATGCTGCCGGTTCAGGAGCGGAGGTGCGCATTACGATAGAGGACGAGGGCACCGGTATCTCACCCGAAGAATTACGCAGAGTTTTCGATCCCTTCTTCACCACGAAGCCAAGGGGAACCGGTTTGGGACTTGCAATCGTTCACAAAATTATAACTTCCCATAAAGGTTCCATTGATGTAGACAGCAGGGTGGGCGAGGGGACGCGCATCAAGATCATTTTGCCCCGGATAGGATGAAAAAAAATGGAAAAGGCCCGAATTCTTATCGTTGAAGACGAGGCGAGCATGCGGGAGTTGCTCGCGATCATGTTGGAGCGTCACGGATACAAGGTAGAAGGCGTGGAGAGTTATGACGAGGCCGCCGCCAAACTTCGGAAGGGGCCGTGGGATCTGGTGATTACCGACCTGTGGCTTCATGAAGACCGGCAGGGAGGCATCAAGGTTCTCCAGGAAGCCCAGCAGGCGAACGGGTTTATTTCATCAATCGTGATTACCGCCCATAGTTCGGTCGATTCTGCGGTCGAAGCGATGAAACTGGGGGCCTATGATTACCTGATTAAGCCGTTCAAAAATGATGAGCTTCGCATGGTCGTCGAAAAGGCGCTGGAGAGCAAACATCTGCGGGCAGAAAACTCGATCCTCAAGTCAGAGTTGAAAAAACATTCTCGGCTCGATGACCTGGTTGGAAACAGCCCCGGCATGATCAACATGAAGAACCTGATCCGCAAAGTTGCAGGATTATCGAGCACTGTCTTAATCCTTGGAGAAAGCGGGACGGGAAAAGAATTGGTGGCAAAAGCCATTCACCACTGCAGTCCAAGAGACGAAAGGCCATTTGTGGCGATCAATTGCGGGGGCATCCCGGAGAGCCTGCTGGAGAGCGAGCTGTTCGGCCACGTCAAGGGTGCGTTTACCGGCGCCATATCCCACAAAGACGGCCTTTTCAAGGTCGCCAACGGCGGAACTCTATTCCTCGATGAAATCGGCGAAACGAGCATGGCTCTGCAGGTGAAGCTGCTGCGGGTGCTTGACGAGATGAAGATCCGGCCGGTAGGCAGTTCGGTTGACTTTTCCGTTGATGTCCGTCTCATATCCGCCACCAACAAGGATCTCGAAAAACTGGTGGCCGAGGGCAATTTCCGCGAGGATTTCTACTATCGCCTCAATGTGATCCCGATCTATGTGCCGCTGCTGCGCGAACGGCGTGAAGACATTCTGCTGCTGGCCCGGTATTTTCTCGACAGCTTCTTCAGGCGATCGGGAAAGATGTTGCAACTTTCCAATGAAGCCGAACGGATACTTGAGAAGTATCATTGGCCCGGAAATGTCAGAGAACTTGAGAATGTGATAGAAAGGGCCGCCGCCTTATGCGATGGTAACAGGATCGAGCCGGACGATCTTCCGGTAAAGGTTTGCTGTTCCGGAGAAGAGGAGCCTCAGGTGGCCGAATTTCCGCCGGAGGGAATCGACCTAACGACCAGGGTGGAGGCGTTTGAGCGCTCATTGATCAAGCAGGCGCTCCGCAAGGCATCAAACTCACAGACGCGCGCTGCCGGTTTGCTCAGGCTTTCGCCGCGGTCGCTGAGATATAAACTGGAAAAATTCAACATGAAGGCCAGGGAGAACTGAGTCGAAGCTCCTTCAGGATGGGAGGGAAAAGAATATGTCAACTTTTCAATACACCGCCCGTGACAAAGCGGGCAACGTGCTGAACGGCGTTTTGGATGCCGATAACAAACAGGATCTCCTGCAGAAGTTGCGGGGCAAGGGTTTGGTCCCCACTTCTGTAAACGAGGGCGGTCCTGCCGCAGCACGCACGGCATCGCGCAAGGCGGTTGCGGCGGCAGGCGCCGCGGTGAAGGGAAAGAAGGTAAAACCGGACGAAATGGTTCTCTTCACGCGGTCACTCGCAACCATGGTGAATGCGGGGCTGCCGCTCCTTCAGGGTATCGACATCATGATCGAGCAGACCGAAAGCCAGAATTTCAAGAAAGTCCTGACGCAGGTCGGGCAGGACATCGAGGCAGGGTTGACTTTTTCCGACGCCCTGAAGAAGCATCCGCGGGCTTTCCCCGAACTGTATTCAAGCATGGTGCGCGCCGGTGAAGCAAGCGGAAATCTGGACGGCATCCTGGTACAGCTCGCCGAGTATCTGGAGGCGACGGAAAAGTTGAAGCGGGAGATAAAATCGGCAATGACATATCCCGTCATCGCTCTGGTTATCGTCGTCGCTATCGCCGCCGGCCTCTTGATCTTCATTGTTCCGAAGTTCAAGGAGATTTTCGACAGTCTCGGCGGACAGTTGCCAATGCCGACCTTAGTGCTTATTGCGATAAGCAACGCGATGCGCAGCTACGCTCTCGTATTTCTGGGATTGGGCTTTGCATTAATCGTCGGTTTGCGATATTATATTTCCACGACAACCGGCCGCTACCAATTCGACTCGTTCAAGCTCCGATTGCCGGTTTTCGGATCGCTGTTCAGGAAGGTTGCAGTCTCCCGATTCGCTCGAACGATGTCCACGCTGACGAGGAGCGGTGTCCCGGTGCTGGCGGCCCTCGAGATCGTGGAGCGAACGATCGGGAACGACGTGATCTCGCGGGCGGTCCGGGAATCTCAGAGCAGCATCAGCGCCGGCGCCACGATAGCCGATCCGCTTGCAAAGAGCGGCGTTTTCCCGCTCATGGTCACGAGGATGATAGATGTCGGCGAAAAGACGGGTGCTCTTGACGAATTACTCTCGAAGATATCTGAATTCTATGACCAGCAGGTGGAGGCTGCAATCGCCAGCTTGACGTCCATGATTGAACCGATGCTCATTCTGTTTCTTGGTGTCGTTGTGGGCGGCATGGTGCTTGCCCTGTTCCTGCCGATTTTCAAGCTTTCTACACTGGTGGGTTAAGAAAGGGAGTTGGAAGAAATGGATGAAGTTCAAGGGAAAACCGTCTTCCTCACCGGCGGGGCGGGTTTCATCGGGTCCACACTGGTCCATAAACTGGTCGGCCAGAACAAAATCGTGGTGTATGACAACGGGCACCGCAACGCGTTGAAGGATACATCGGCCTGGACTCATCCAAACCTGTTCTTCATCCATGGAGACGTCCTGAATTACGACAAACTGTCGGCCGCAATACGCGAAGCGAAGCCTGATTACGTTCTTCACCTTGCCGCGATCGCGGGGGTTGACACCGTATTGCGTATTCCGGCCAGAACGATGAAGATCAACTTCATCGGAACGTATAATGTGCTTGAGGCCACGGTTGCGCATGCGCCGAATGTCACCCGCTTTGTCGATTTTTCCACCAGCGAGGTCTTCGGAACGCATGTCTATCACGCCGAGGAAATGAACGCGACAACGCTGGGCACCGTGGGTGAGGCGCGCTGGACGTATGCGGTAAGCAAGCTGGCCGCCGAGCACTTGGTCCACAACTACGGCAAGGAGACCGGCCTTCCCACTGTCTCTATTCGGCCGTTCAACGTCTTTGGCCCGCGCCAGCTTGGCGTCGGAGCGATTCACACGTTCGTCATTCGCGCTCTGCAAAACCTGCCGCTCGAGATTCACGGCGACGGCAACCAGATACGCGCATGGTGCTATATTGATGATATGATCGACGGCATCATGCGGACTTTGACGCGACCGGAGGCCGCCGGGCACGTCTTCAATATCGGAAACCCGAAGGGCACTGTGACCATTAACACCCTCGCGGAAAAGATCAGGGACATCTCAGGCTCGAGTTCCAAAATCGTATATGTGAAGAAGGACTATGTCGACGTGGAGTTGAGAATTCCAAGTATCCAAAAGGCAATTAGGCTGCTCGACTATGAGCCGAAAATCGATTTGAACGAGGGTCTCAGCCGGACGATTGCCTGGTACCGCTCTCAGATGGAGATGGGAAAAGAATCGGGAGTGCTCCACGAGCAGAGACAGGAGATCAGGCCGGTAGCGCAACAACAGGCATAACATGGCGAAGTCACACGGCAGCGGTGCGCCCGACTTTTCGAAATTAGCCCGCCTCGGAAAAGACGTCGTGTTTGAGGCGGGCGTCCTCATTTTTCACGCCGAAAATATTGAAATCGGCGACAACGTTTACATCGGGCACGGCACGATGTTGAAAGGCTACTACAAGAACAAAATGGAGATCGGCGACGGCACGTGGATCGGCCAGCAGTGCTTTTTCCACGGCGCCGGCGGACTGCGGATCGGGAAGAACGTCGGTATCGGGCCGGCGGTGAAAATCATCACCTCCTATCACGACGGCAACGACAAAGAAAAGCCGATCATTCACACACCCATCAGGTTCGCGCCCGTAGTTATCGAGGATGACGCCGACATCGGAACCGGTTCGGTTATTCTTCCCGGCGTCACGATAGGCAGAGGGGCTCAGGTGGGAGCGGGCGCAGTGGTTTCGCAAGCTGTCGAGCCGTACACCGTGGTCGGCGGCGTGCCCGCACGCCTTATCCGGAGGCGCTAGCAGATGGAGCCATATCTGTCCGTTGTCATTCCCGCATATAACGAAGAGAGCAATCTCCGCACAACGGTCACCCTCGTTGCCCGGAGGCTGAACGAACTGAAGACGACGTTCGAGATCATTATCATCAACGATGGGAGCACCGATCAAACCGCTGCCATCGCCGGCGACCTCTGCGCAGGCGATCAGAGGATTCGACTTGTCAATCACCCTCGCAACATGGGACCCGGCAGCGGCGTGTTTACCGGCATCGAGGCGGCCAGGGGAGAGTTCGTTATTTTTGTTCCGGCGGATCTCGCGCTCGACATCAATGAGCTCCATAAATATATCGACGCGTCCCGCACCTGCGATCTGGTTGTGGGCATTCGATCCGACCGGCGCGACTATTCGCTGTTTCGCAAATTCGTTTCGCTCGTGAACATCACGCTTATCAAGCTGCTGTTCGGCATGAAGGAGCGGCAGTTCAATTACATTCACCTGTATCGCCGTTCGATGCTGCAGCGCATCAATATCGAGTCGCGCGGCGTTTTCATCACCGCGGAAATCATGATCAAGGCGAGAGACCTGGGATATCGGCTGCAGCAGGTTGATATTACATATGTCCCGCGTACAGCGGGCAAAGCCACATGCGGCAATTACCGGGTCATTCGCAACACGGTTTGGGACCTGCTCTCCTTCTGGTGGAAACGAACGCTGCGCAGGGCCGTGTATCTGAGACCGGAAACGAATAAGGAAGCGCGATGAAAAAATTCGCTGATGCGGGTTCTCTTGCGTTCCTTTTTCCTTTCCTCATTTACGTGCTCACCCTCTGCCCGACGGTGCATTGGGGTGATTCAGGTGAACTGATTACCGCCGCCTATACGCTGGGAATCCCTCATCCGCCCGGCCACCCGCTCTATGCAATCCTGGGCAAGCTTTTCACGCTTATCCCGTTAGGCTCGATCGCGTATCGCGTAAATCTGATGTCGGCCTTTTTCGGAGGGATAAGCTGCTACCTGCTCTACAGGATAGCATGCGACCGCCTCGAGCCGTCGCCCTGGAGAATTGCGGCTGCGCTGAGCGGCACGTTCTTCTTCGCATTTTCCACGACGGCGTGGGACCAGTCTACCGTTGCCGAGACCACAACGTTGCATGTTTCTTTCATGATGCTGCTTACGTTGCTCGCGTTCCGGCTGACTTCAGGAAAAATCATCTGGCGAAACGAGACATACTCGTTGTGCTTGTTCAGCTTCTTGTACGGACTGAGCATGACCAATCATGTCGCGGGCGTCTTTTTTCTTCCCGCGTTCATTTACCTCTTTCTGTCAAGTTACGGAAAAAAGATTCTGGCGCCGCGGCTATTGGGGAAAATGATTGCCGCCTGTTTCATCGGCGGACTCGTCTATCTCTACTTACCCATTCGGTCGCTTTCGGACCCTCCGCTTGATTGGGGAAATCCGGAAACGTGGAGCAATTTCTGGTGGGTTATTACGGCGCGTCAATTTTCCGATAATCTGGTTAAGAAAGTAGATATTCTGTTCTTGCCTGTAAATGTCTGGAAGAGAGTACAAGACCTTCTTCAGCAATATACTTTAGTGGGCTGCGTTTTCGGGTTGGCTGGTATTCCCGCTCTTCTGCGGCGTGAGAGGCGATTCCTGATATTCACATGCATCGTTCTCGTGATCCTCTGTTATATCGGCTTGAACAGCGCGTTCATTTCAGCCTATTTTGTTCCTGCTCTCGCGTTGATAGGCGTTATCATCGCGGCGGGAATTCAATGGGTGATCGAAATCCTCGGCGCGGTCTCGGAGCGCCTGAAAAAGGTCTCCTCCGTCGCTCTCCTTCAGAAGTCAGTCTGCTCGTTACTAGCGGCGGGTTTCGTCCTGCCGCTGAAACTGCATTATGGCGAAATGGACCGGAGCGATGATTACTATGCGTATCGGTACGGCACACAGATTCTGAACCAACTGCCGCAGAATACGCTCCTCTTCACAGCCGATGGGTATGCCCTCTTCACTCTGTGGTATCTGACGTTCTGTGAGAATGAGAGACCGGACATCATGATCGTCAATCCGACCTGGTTGGTGGGAGGCCCCTGTCTTGCTTCCCAGGTGTTGGAGCAGTACCCTTCGGTGCGAATGCCGGATCTTGAAGTTATCCGGGCAAACGCATCGCAAGGAGAGACGGTGGGCCAACGCCAGCTATTGGCTGTTCAGAGGATTCTTGATGAAAACGTAAAAGTCCGCCCTGTCTATTGGGGACTGATTCTGAATCAATTGCCTTTCTTCGATCATCTGGAGTGTCGCGGGCTGGTCTACGCGTATTCAGAGACACCAATCCCTGTGAGCGAGGAATCGATTGAAGAGGCGAAAGCATATTGGGACGGGGAACTTGAGATGTACCGCCATCATCCCGAAATGGAGAGGACCGCTCTCTTGAATGATATCTATCCGGTGGAACTGAATAATCAGGGGCTGATTTTTGAGGAACATGGGCGGGATGACCTGGCGCGATGGTTCATAGAACGGTCGCTTGTTTTCAATCCGAAGTACCCCTTGAGTCGGTACAACCTGGGCAGGTTGGAAGCGCGTGCCGGCAACTATGAGGAGGCAGTAGACCAGTATCATCTGGCGCTAAAAGAGGACCCGAAATTGGCTGTAGCGTACTACAACCTGGGCAATGCCTTAAAACACTTGCAGAGACTCGAAGAAGCATTTCTTGCTTATCAGAAGGCCGTTCGGGCTGATGACTCTCATTATCAAGCGATGACGGCGCTCGCCCAGTTATATGCGCTGATCGAGCAGCATGAAAAGGCGGTAGAGTATTTTCAAGAAGCGCTTGAAATTGAGCCGGAATACGCTTTCGCTTTGAGAGGACTTGCATCTTCCTACCTCGACACAGACCAAATGGTCGAGGCCCGGAACGTTCTGGAGAAGTCACTGCGGCTCGAGCCGAATTCCGCGCCAGCGCTGTTCTCACTCGCGAAATATGATGCGCGTATCGGAGATACCGACGGCGCGGAGAAGGCCCTGAGGCGTTCCATAGAAATCGGGGGCGATCCTTTCCTGGAAAACGCCGCGTCAGATGAAGACCTGAAAATGGTTGTTCTTCGCATGCCAGAGGCGCAAGTATCCAAATGATTTCCGCCGCGTGGTGGCGTAAAATCACGATCCCAGCGGTTCTCTTTGGGATCGTTCTCGCTGTCTATGTAAAAACGCTTTGCCCCACCGTCTACTGGGAAGACGCCGGAGAACTGATCACTGTTGCGCATGTCCTCGGTATCGCTCATCCGCCCGGTCATCCGTTGTACACGATCATCGCGCACCTGTTCAGCCTGATACCCCTCGGATCAATCGCATGGCGGGTGAATCTTATGTCCGCTGTTTTCGCTGCACTTGCCGCCGCCCTCGTCTATCCCGCTTCGCTTCGGACTTTGAACGGCTCAGGCATATCAAAGACCGTTTCCGTGGCCGCATCGGCAGCCGCCGCGCTCTTTGCGGCATTCGGGGCGACGCTATGGGATCAGTCGGTAGTCGCCGAAACTTCCGGTCTTCACACATTTTTCTTTATGACCCTCCTTTTGCTGTTTTTCCGGATGGTGAGCGGGCGCAGCACAGACTCTTTTTTGCCGGCTTTCTATCTATTCAGCTTCGTGTATGGTCTGAGCCTGACTAATCACGTGGCCGGGGTCTTCCTGATGCCGGCTTTCGCGTTGTGGGCGGCCGTGAGTCTGCGGAAAGAAGTACTCGAACCGAAACGGCTGCTCCTTTCCTTGGTGTTCTTTCTGATTGGCTTGGGCGTTTACCTTTATCTTCCCCTCCGATCAATACAGGATCCGATCATTGACTGGGGCAATCCGGAAACTTTGTCAAATTTCTGGTGGGTCGTGACTGCAGGTCAATTTCGCAGCGACGTCTTCGAGTGGCCGACCCGTGCGCAGGTTATCGAGGGATGTCTCCACAAGCTGAATGAGATTCGCGGGAATTACCTCGGTATTGGGATCGTCTTCATTATCATCGGGAGTTGGGCGTGCGCGCGCCGGCAGAAACCTTTTCTGCTCTTTGGCGGTGTCGCGATTGGGACGCTGGCAGCGGTGACAATGAATCCGGCTTTCATCCCGGCATATTTTATTCCTGCCTTATTGCTTTTAGCCATCGTATTCGCAGCCGGGGCAGCCGCTTCAATTCAGGTGATTGTGGATCGCCTCCCCCATGCAAAATGGAAGCATATCTTCTCGACGTCCTCGTGCGTGGCCATTCTGATGTTGCCGCTATTGCTTCTGTTTCGGAATTACCCGATGAACGACCGGAGCCGCTACTACCTTGCCAGGGAATACGGCGAGAAGATTCTGGCGGCGCTTCCGGAGAATGCGGCTTTCTTTACCATAGATGTGAACGCGATATTCACCATCTGGTATCTCCAATATTGTGAAGATCTCCGGCGGGACGTCCTTGTCATAGAGCCGACGTGGCTTTCCAATTCGTCCCCGATGAGATCTGAAATCCTTCGGCGCTATCCTCAATTGCTGCTGCCGGAAGAAGCCGAGCGGATATCTGCCGGCGATTCGACGGGGAAAGGCGGGCTCTTTGATAACGCTCTAATGGGCGCAATTCTGGAGAAGAATTCGAAAGTGCGGCCGGTGTATTGGGGATCTGTGCCGGCCTTTGATGCACTCAGGCCGGTTGGGCTGGTGTATGAGTATGCGCCAGGTGCAGAACCGCTTCTCGATGAGCGGAGTGTCTATCGGAATAGAGTGTTTTGGGAAGAAACGACCGCCAATTTCCGCGGGGAGCCCTCGCTCATGCGCGATCGCGTCGCTTCACAAGTTTATCCGGAGCATCTGAGGCATCAGGCGCTCTACTACAGCCGGAGGGGTCGTCTCGAACTCGCGAGATGGGCCTTTGATCTTGCCCTTCAAATAAATCCGGCGTATGCGCCCGTACTCCTCGGGTTCGGCGAATTGCTCGCGACGCAGGGAAGGGAGGAAGAAGCTCTTGCATATTTGAATCAGGCAGGTCGTTTTGACAGCCGAATCCGACCGCGCGCGCATTTCCAGCGAGGCGTAATTTATTACGAGGCATCACAAAATACTCTAGCGGCCGAGGAGTTCAGGGCAGTGTTGCATGATGATTTCGATTTTCCGGGCGTTCATAATTACCTTGGCTCGATCTATCTTGCGGATGACAGCTTTGAAGAGGCCGAGGAGGAATTTCGAACAGAACTCAAACTTAATCCCTCGACGCCGGGCGCGTATCCCAATATGGCCCAAATTCTACTCCGGAAAGGACAGCTTGAAGAAGCGGAGCGGTTGCTGGAGGAAGGGATGGCGGTCCAGCCGCAGCTGTGGCAGAACTATTATTTTCTGGGAAAGATTTACGCAATGCGAACTGAACGGGCGAAGGCGATGGAATCATTTAGCAGAGCGATAGAACTCGGTGGAATGCGTGTAAGGGCCATGGTTCTCCAAGACAAGGCGGTAAAAGATTTGGAATTGACCGAAGCTGAACTGCAATGCAGCGATATCTGAAAAGAGAACACCTTGCGCCGGTGATCGTTTTTCTGATTGTTTTCGGGGTGTACATCTATACTCTCTGCCCGACCGTCTTTTGGGACGACGCCGGCGAACTAATAGCGGCCTGCTACACGCTCGGAATCCCGCATCCGCCGGGGCATCCTCTGTATGCGCTCTTGGGGAGGCTATTCACGTTGCTGCCGATCGGCTCTCCCGCTTACCGGGTCAACCTGATGTCGGCTTTCTTCGGCGCCCTGACCTGTGTGGTTCTCTTTCAAATAGTTCGGGAACTGGGTCGAAAAGAGAAGCTCTCGGCCGGACAGACCGATTTTTCCGCTGCAATCTCGGCTCTGGGCGCCGCGTTCTCGCTGCTCATGTGGGAGCAGTCTGTTGTCGCCGAGACAACGACTCTCCACACATTTTTCATGATGCTTGTAACGCTCATGGCATTCCGCATAGATGCCGGCGAATCGAACGACCCGCAACTGACCCGGCGGCTTCTTGTTCTCTCTTTTGTCTATGGACTGAGTTTCACCAATCATGTTGCGGGCCTGTTCTTCGCGCCTTCACTGGCACTCGTGCTTTTCGCTCGTCTCCGTTGGGTTCTTGTCCGTCCTGCTCGCCTGCTGGCTATGTGCGCCCTGTTCCTTTTGGCACTTTGCCTGTATGCATATCTTCCTATTCGTTCGGCAGCCGATCCCGCAATCGATTGGGGGAATCCTGAGAATCTGCGTAACTTCCTGTGGGTGGTCACGGCAAAACAATACAGCGCAAAACTGGTGCAGATACCAACGCTGGTAGGGCTCATTTACGGACTTCGAAATCTTACAAGTGTTGTTACTTCCAATCTGACAATCATCGGAGTTTTTCTCGCCCTTGCAGGGACTCTCTTCCTATGGAAGAAACGAAGGGCGGCCTTTCTCTATACGCTCCTTATTATCGCCGTCCTGTTTTTCACAACTTTGAACAGCGCTTTCATTTCAGCCTATCTCGTGCCCGCAATATTGTTGGCGATGGTCTGGGTAGGGTTCGGTATCGGGATGCTTTCGCAGTATCTGTCCGCGAAAAGGAGTGCGATACTCTATTCGGCGTCGGCGTTTCTTATCCTGCTTTCGGCTGTAACTCATTATCGCGAGGCCAACAAGCGGAACTATTCCTATGCGGCGGATTACGGGCGCAAGCTGCTTTCCTCGCTCCCAAAGGATGCCGTATTGATCACCGGCTCCGCGAATCCGCTGTTCATCTCATGGTACCTGCAGATATGCGAAGGGTTCAGGACCGACGTCAAGATAATAACGCGTAATGGTATGACAAGGCCGGGATATCTTGACCAGGTTCGCAGCCAATATCCCGAACTTGAAGTTCCATTGGAATTTCAATATGAGGAGGGGCCGGCAGAGATTTCTGCGAAAACTTCAGGAGCGGGCGAAATGCCATGGTTTGCTGCCGCATTTTTGAAAGAATTTCATCAAGCCAACGTTTCGCGTTTCCCCTTCTTCTGGGAGGGCAGCGAGTCTAATCATTTTCTGATCGAGCGATTCGTACCATACAAGTTCGTCTTTCAGATTCTTCCGCCGGGGCCGACGGTCGAGGGAAATCAATTCATCTTCTTGGACTACAACAATGTCAAGCAGATTACTAAAGGAGACGCCGCCGCGGGGGAAGTATACGGAAACCATTTCTTTAATTATGCTGTCTTCTATCAGTGGCACAATGACATCCTGAATTCTCTTCGATATTACCAGGAAGCCCTTTTATTAAATCCACGCGATACACGCGCTCTGAACAATGTTGGCGCCCTATTATATGAACAGAATAATGCACAAGAAGGATTCACAAGTTTTCATTCGGCTTTTCGAATTGATCCGAACGACCCGGTGTCCAATCATAATGTGGGGCAGGCGCTGCTCCTGCGAAACGAGGTAAGCCGGGCGATTCCTTTCTTTCGCCGGGCCATAAAATTTGCGCCGTCCAATTTTGAGGATCACTACAGCCTTGGTCTCTGCTATGCTTCTCTTGCGAACAATAAGCGCGCAAGCAAAAGTTTTCAAAAAGCGCTTCTGCTAAAACCTGACTCTGCGGAAGCGCTCTCTTCACTGGGTGTCTTATATCTCCGCCTTCACGATCTCCAGCAGTCGGAAAAGTACCTGTCGCAGGCGGTCGAAAGCGATCCGAACAACTGTGAAAACTGGTACAATCTGGCATGCCTTCATATGATGAACGGGAAATCCTCCGCGGCGGCATCGGCTCTTGAAAAGGCGCTTGCATTAGGCCCGGCGAAAACCGCGAGCCTCGTCGAAAAAGACAAGAAGATGCTTCCCCTCTTCAATTCCCTCCAGCACAAGAACAATCCCTGATTTCGCGCCGCACTCTTTTTGTAAATTCATTTTCCTTTGAGTTGAGTGCCGTAAATTGACGCCCCCCACCAATTATTGTCACCAGGCGCCTGCCGCTTCTGCAGAGAATGAGAAAAAAAGATGCCCAAGGGTTTCCGGAAAAAGACTGTAATTCCCCCGATTTATGGGCAAAATTCGCGCGTTTTCAGGTATCCTGTCGAACCGGGAAGGAATTGGTATGGTCTTTGCTCCTTTCTTCGCAGAACCAAAAAAAGCTAATACCCCGGGAGGTGAGGCAACAGCGACCGAGGCGAGAAGAGACTGAAGCAATAATAACCACTTTTTCTCAAGGAGAAGAACATGAAGAACAATAAAGGTTTCACACTTATCGAACTGATGATCGTGGTGGCGATTATTGCCATCATCGCCGCAATCGCTATCCCGAACCTGCTGCGCGCGCGGTTGGCCTCGAACGAATCGTCCGCTATCGGTTCGTTGAGAACCCTCTCCAGTGCGCAAAGCTCAATGCAGTCGTCCGGTCTGGTCGATGCGGATCTCGACGGAACCGGCGAATACGGCACCCTGCAGAACCTGTACAGCGACTATGCTCCGCCGTTCATCGATGAGGTGCTGGGCAGCGGCGTGAAGTCGGGTTACGGCTTTGTCGTAACAAAAGTTGGTCCTGCCAACACCGACGAGGTCCTGTGGGAAGCATGCGCGTACCCCATCTCATATGCGCAGAGCGGCGTCCGTACCTTCTACGTCGATGAATCGGGCGTTGTTCGCGGATCCGACGCCGGCGCAGGCGCTCCGATTCTCCGTGCGGTTGGTAGTCTGTATCCTCCGGTCGGTGGTTGATATCCACGGGTGCTGAAAGGCCAGTTTGAGCTGGCCTAAACCATGGGGAAACTGTAAAGGTCGGCGCCTCTTCGTGGGGGCGCCGACCACCCTTTCTGGCGCCAATATCGGCAATCGGCGGAGGAAGCCCGGACCATATGAACGCGTTTCACCATAGTGTAATAGTTTATAACCTGTTGACTTCCCTCGCTGACGCCGGTATAATTCCGCCCCAAAGACTGGCACTTGAAGACGCTGTTTCTTTCTGTGTGATAGCAGATCGAGTTATCCACGGTATGAGCGGGACTGCCGTCTCCCATCGCGTTCGGACCCCCATACCATCTCCAAAAAGTATATTCTCTCGTGGAAATGAGCGATCATTATGCAAGACACTCTGAAGCTCATAATACTTGTTATTATCGGGATAACGTCCTGTCTCACTCTTCTCCTCCTGCTGGCCGGAATCATTCGCCGTATCGTCCAAGGAAGAAGATATGCTGTGCTGGATGAATTGCGGCTCAAGTATCACGGGTTATTGAAGAACATTTTTCGATCCGAGGGCTCCTACGATCTTTCAGAGTTGGTCGCAAAGCCGGGAAGCGCAAAATGGCACGCCGTGGAAGAGGTGTTGCTGAATTTTGCCAATGGTGAATCATATGCGGAGAAGGCCCGGAAAATACTCGTGGAATTATCGTATCCATCCTATTACGAGGTGAAACTGCACGCGAGAAATGTGATCGCGTGCGCATCCGCAATCAACAAACTGGGCGCGATGCATAGTCTGGGGTCCGTTCAGAACCTGATACAGTGTCTCGATGAGGAAAATGCCGAAATAGTTTCAGTCGCTGTGCGGTCCCTCAGCAAAATAGGCGCGGCGGAAGGGTTGACTGCCATTCTTGAGCGTCTTCCGGCGCTCATCCAGAAATCGCTTGCAGCGCGAAAAACTCTCGAGGCGTTCCTGCTGAATTTTGGCCCTTCTGCGGCGCCTTTCCTTATCGAGCGTGTTCGCACAGCTGACGATCTGACCAAAGCCCTGCTGCTCGAGGTGCTTTCTCAGATGCGTGACAGTACAGCGGCCGTCGTTGCAGCCGAAAACCTTACCTCTGCAAGCGCCGAAGTAAGAGCAAAATCATTGAGGGTTATCGAGTCGAGTGCGAAAGACACCGGATTTGCCGCTTGGGAGAAAGTGGCCGGGTTGATTGATGATCCGGCCTGGTTTGTACGGATGCATGCGGCGCGGGCGTTGAAGCTCGCCCCCGGCGATGATATGATTCCGCTCCTGGCAAAACTGATGCTCGATGAGAGCTGGCACGTCCGCAGCTCAGCGTCGGCCGCCCTGGTCGAAAGGGGCGACAAGGCTCTTCCCATATTCCTGGAAGCCCTCCGTTCAGGCGACGCTTACGTCAGGAATAGCATTTGCGAGGAGATCCTGAAGGGGACGTACATCGAAAAGTTGTTCACGAATCTCGATGACGGAGACGGCTACATCTTTCGTCAGTCGAGGGAATTGGCGAGGGCGATGTATCAAACCGGTTTCCGGACCCCTTTTGAAGAATACTTGGAAAAGGGAGAGAACTTGAAAATCAAGCAGGCAATCACGGGAATCTTTGAAGAGGATAATTGAACCATGGCGCTGATAGTTGCCGCGACGGTAGTCATTAATTATCTCGTTGGAATCTATTACGGGCTGACCAATCTCATATATACGAGTCTTCTTACGATAGCGCTGATCATCATTCTCCGCCACATCAAGCGAATCAAGTATTCCTCCTTCAGGGAGTTCAGCCTCTCGCCGCAGACACCGCCGATCTCCATCTTGATTCCGGCAAATAACGAGGAGAAGAATATTACCGCTTCCGTCAGTTCCGCCCTCGGGATCAACTATCCATTCTTTGAAGTCATCGTCATCGACGACGGTTCCACCGACTCCACTTTGCAGAACCTCATCAATGCATTTGACCTGAAGAAAATCGATCTTATCTACCGTGATGTGATAAAGACGGCTCCGGTAAAGACTTTCTATTACAACCCGCAGCTTCCAAACCTGCTGATCATAAGCAAGGAGAAGGGCGGGAAAGCCGACGCCCTGAACTGCGGCATCAACATTTGTCACAGCCCCTATTTCTGCTCGGTCGACGCCGATTCGGTCCTCGAGCGGGATGCCCTGTTGCGCTTGATCATGCCGATCCTTGAAAGCGGAAAACGTATCATTGCCTGCGGGGGCGTGGTCAGAGCCTTGAACGGGAGCGAGGTAATCAATGGAGCGGTCGAGAAGGTCAATTTACCAAGGACCATACTGGCGCTGCTGCAGATCGTCGAGTACCTGCGGGCATTCCTTTTCGGCAGAGTCGGATTGGACGCTCTCAATGCCACACTGATCCTTTCGGGCACGTTTTCTCTGTTTGATAAACAGGCGGTCATCGAAGTGAACGGTTTCAGTACCGACACGGTGACGGAGGACATGGAATTGATCGTGCGGCTCCACCGGAAGCAGGTGGAAAAGGAGAGGCCATATCAAATCAAATTTATATCCGATCCTGTTTGCTGGACTGAAGTCCCCGAGAAATTGAGCCTGCTGGGGCGGCAGAGAAGGCGCTGGCACCTGGGGCTTATCCAGAGCGTCTTGAAGCACAAGATAATGCTCCTCAACCCGAAGTACGGCGCTCTCGGCCTGTTTGTTATGCCGTATTACTTTTTCGTCGAGATGCTGAGCCCGATCGTAGAGGTGTTCGGCTATATTATCGTCATAGGCTGCTATTTCCTTCACGTCATCAGTCTTGAATTCTTCCTGCTGTTCCTGACCCTGGCGATTTTCTATGGAACGTTCTTATCCACCGCTTCAATCTTTCTCGAGGAGCTGACATATCGCAGATACCCGCTGTGGAGGCACCTGTTCACGCTCCTGCTGTTCGGGATTCTCGAGAACTTCGGATATCGACAAGTAAATTCTGTCTGGAGGATGCAAGCATTTTTCAACTATATCATCGGGAGAAGGGAATGGGAATATGTCAGGGGAGGGAGCAGGAGTTAAGAGAGCACCATCCTTATCCTATCTCGAGATGGGTTTCCTCGCACTTCGAAACCAGGATTATCAGGAAGCAGTCAACATCTTTAATAGGGAGCTGGAATCGGGGGCAACTGCTGAAGGCTACTTCGGATTAGGAAAAGCTTTCTACCATCTGCATGAACTGCCAACGGCACGCTGGGCGTTCTATAAGGCGTTGGAACTCCAGCCGGATAATCAGGACATCGTTTCCTATATTGACAAGACGGCTAATCAGCAAAATCCTGAAACACCCCCCCGCCGTCAATCGTCGTTCAGATGTGTGAATGGGCGCATCGAGGTTCACCGGGAGCAGTGGGTCCCCTTTTTTGTGAAGGGGATGAATCTGGGTCTTGGACTGCCGGGATATTTTCCCGGCGAATACGCCATCCGCAAAGGCACATATATGAAATGGCTGCGGCAGATGGCTGATCTCGGCGTCAACGCAATTCGCCTCTACACGGTGCACCCCCCGTCGTTCTATGAGGCGTTGGGCGCATTTAACACCGGGTCGCCGAAGAAGCTCTATCTGCTCCAGGGAACGTGGGCGGAGCTGCCAGAAGGCTACAATTTTCTCGATGCCGCATACGCGTCGCACATCCAGGGAAGCGTGCGAGATGCGGTCGATGCGGTTTTCGGAAATGCGCGCCTGCCCGAAAGGCCCGGGCTGGCGCACGGAAGATACTCTTCCGACGTGTCGGCGTACACGATTGGTTTCATCTTTGGCAGGGAATGGGAAAGTTGTGCGGTGAAGGGATTCAATGAACTGAATGATAGGCGGATGCGCGATTATGTAGGCCGCCATCTTTTTCTGCGCGAAGGCACCCCATTCGAGGTATGGACAATCGAGATGTGCGACTACC
Source organism: Candidatus Abyssobacteria bacterium SURF_5 (assembly GCA_003598085.1). Lineage (NCBI taxonomy): Bacteria > Pseudomonadati > Candidatus Hydrogenedentota > Candidatus Abyssobacteria > Candidatus Abyssobacteria bacterium SURF_5. The sequence goes on along the minus strand of QZKU01000068.1, from coordinate 18,457 downwards.
TTCAAGCATACGAGGCCGAAAAATACGGCCACATCCATCCCGTTTCCGCCACGAGCTGGCCGACACTTGATCCGCTCGTTCATGGTTCGGAGTCGAAATACGAGGACGAGCTGGCGCTGCAGGGTTTGAAGGTGAGATCGACGGCCTGTAACGAAAACGAGGATGCCGAATCTCTGGATTTCGCAAAAGTAAGCGTGAAGGACGGTGCAGGCTTCTTCGTGACATACCATGCATACCCCTACTATCCAGATTTCATGAACAACGATTATCTCACAGAGGAGAATACGTATCTTGCATATCTGCGCGCGCTCAAAAATCATCATGCCGCTCAGGCCATCCTTATAGCCGAATTCGGGGTCCCGAGCAGTCGGGAAGTTTGCCACTGGCACAGGGACGGCTGGCATCATGGAGGCCACTCAGAAAACGACCAGGGACACATCAATGGGGTGCTCATGAAAACCATTCATGAAGCGGGTCTGGCGGGAGGAGCGCTGTTTGGCTGGTTCGACGAGTGGTTCAAGAGGAACTGGCTCTTTTTGCCGTATGAACTTCCTGCCGAACGCAATCCGCTGTGGTTCAACCTGCAGGACGCCGAGCAAAACTACGGCCTGCTGGCGATGTATCCCGGTTACCCCGACAAAAAGGTGAGTCTGGCCGGGCGTGCTGAAGAATGGCAAGACGCGGTGATATATGCCTCCGCGGATGCAGCTTCGCCTCTGGTTGAATTCGGCGACGGCTTCGACGGCGCTCGCTCGCTCTGCAGGCTGGCCGTACAGCATGACGAAGCATTCCTTTACCTGCTTCTGGAAACGCGCAATGCCATAGATTTTGCAGGAGCGCATTACCTGATCGGAATCGACACGGGGAAACCCGACTACGGGGAATTCCTGCTGTCGTTCCGCACGAATTACAAATCACCGGTCGGCCTGAAATTTCTCATCCATCTTGCCGGCAGGGATAAGAGCAGAATTCTGGTATGCCGCCGCTACGACAAGTATTTCAACAGCGAGAAGCAGGAGGTCTGGCCGGCCGTGTCGGATCAGGGCGAGTGGGTAATGATGTTCAACAAGACCAACAGCAGGCGCGCCGCCAAAGACGGGTCGCGCTTTTACCCCGCACGAGTTTTTCCAATGAGCAATCTCAGGTTTGGCTCGCTTGATCGGAAGCATCCCGAATTTGATTCTCTGGCCGATTTTTTCGTGAACGGGAATATGATCGAGATGCGGATTCCCTGGGGCCTCATCAACTTCACCGACCCAAGCTCCGGGAGCATTCTCTGGAAAACCGCAGAAGGAATGACTGTTCCCTCAGATGGGATTCGCTTCGTCGCGGTCTCTTACAAACCTGATGAGGGCGCCCTTGGGGCGGTGAATACCGGCCGGGATACAAACGTGACCGACCATCTGCCGCGGCAGTTGACGAGGAAGGGGATGCCGGTTTTCTCGTGGACGAAGTGGAACACACCCATATATCATTCTTACCTCAAGTCAAGCTACTACACATATCAAAAAATATTGGCCGGGATTCCGGAAACAGAATGAACAAGATCACCAGAAGAAAATTCCTGAAGCACACGGGGGTGGCGATGTTGCTTTCCTCCTCGCTCTCGCGCCGCGTCTTTGCCGAAAGCAACCGCATTCCGGTGCTGCTGTACCACGATATCTCGGACCAGTATCTGGACGATTACACGACTTCTCCATCACTGTTTGCCGCACACATGGAGTGGCTGTATTCGGAAGGATATAGAGCCGTTTCCCCAAAAGCATTGCCCATTGCCGGATTCGGGCGGGAGAAGGATATCGTAGTGACATTTGATGACGGGTACGCCAGCTTTACCGAATATGTTTTTCCAATTCTGCAGCAGTACAAGTTCACGGCTGTCATTAACATCATCGGAGAGTACGTTGGGCGCTATCTTCATTTCGGCGGCAATCGGCCGCTCTTGAGCTGGGACGAGTACAGATTCCTCGCGAATAGTGGCCTCGTCGAGTTCGGCTGCCATACACATGCTCTGCATAAGGGAAAGGGAGCCGCCGGGATTTCCCCTGAACAGTTGCGGCAGGATCTTGCAACCTTTTCGGATATCTTTTCGAGCGAATTGGGTGTATATCCCGAAATCCTGGCGTGGCCGTTCGGCTCATATAATCAGAAAACCATCGAAGTTGCGAAAAAACAGGGGGTTAAATACTTCTTTACATCAGATGAGGGAATGTTGTCGCCCAGCCATGGGCTTGACCGCATTCCCCGGCTCAACATCAATAACAAGTTGGACCTCGCGTCGTTCCGACAGTACGTAGGAGGAGTATGGGCATAAGGAGAAAAGTTTTCGCGCTCGCGTGCGGAATCGTAATCATTCTATTGCTGGGATGTCGCGTCTTTGCCGCCGACGAGGGCGATGCAGTGAAGGCTCTTCAAGAGGCGATCGCGCGCGTAGAGACCGATAAAGAGAAAGGGGTTCTTCGCAAGGAACTTGGTGACCTGTACGTCCAACGCGACGAGTTGCAGCAGGCGGCCGCCGAATACCTGAAAGCTCTCGAGCTCAACAAGAATTTCTCTGACGAAGAGCGATTGCAAATGGCTGTTTACATCTCGTGGGCCGATCGATATGATGATGCCATCGCCGTACTCCAGCCGATGCTGCGAAGGAATCCTGGTTTTATTGAAGCGCGCGTTCACCTCGCGCGAACGTTGTCATGGGCCGGCAGCTATGATGAGGCGATACATGAGGCCGATAGAGTTTTGCAACTGGCTCCGGGAAACCGGGATGCTCTCCTCGTGAAGGCGAACGCCCTGAACTGGAAGGGAAAGCCCGCTGAGGCGATTCCTCTTTACGAGGTCCTGCTGGCCGAAGAGGAGAACTTCGATGCGCGTCTCGGCATGGCCCACGCCTATCTGGCGCTGGGGGAGCGCGAGACGGCCATTCAAAATAAGGATATGCTGGAGCCGACGTTTCCATATCAGGAAAGAGAATTACATCGTTTGGATCAGGCGCTATCCGCGCAATTCCGGCCGAGCGCCAAGGCTCAGTACAGCCATTATGACGATTCAGACGGCAATCTCGTCGATACCTACTCCGCCGGCGCCACATTCTGGGTGTACGGCCTCAATGCCGACCTGCAATACAGGCACACAGAAGCCCGCAATCATTCGCTCGAAAACAGTGCAGATGAGGCGGCGCTGACAGTTTACGCCAATCCGACCGCGCACGTCGGAGTGGGAGCGGGGGTCGGCGTAGCGCAATCTGATGCTGGCGACAGCGACACGTTCTTTACCTGGAGCGCTCGCGCCGATGTCGATGTGCTGAAGGGAAAGGCCGGCGTTGTCGTTACAAGAGATTTTTTCGCAGAAGTCGCGGATTTGATCGAGAACGACATCCGAGTTACCCGGACGAATGTGTATCTCTTTCAGAATCTGACGGACCGTCTGTTTGCGCACGTGGGCTACACGTACAGCGACTTTTCCGACGATAACGACTCGGACGAGGTGCTGTTGGTCACTCGATATCTCATCTATCCCAAGAATCCCGCGATCAACATCGGCTACCGGGTGAGGTATCTCAACTTCAATCGACAGAGCGGCGGCGGCTATTTCGATCCGAACGATTTCATCTCGAACCAGATATTTGCGTCGGCTTATTATGAGCGCCAGAAACTCTATCTGTACGTGGAGCCTTTCTTCGGCCACGAGTCGTTCCGCAGATCCGGCGACAATGCGGATGAACTGGTCGGAGGAGGGTATGGCTCCATCGGATATAGAATCACCAATAATTGCGCCGTCGAACTCTTCGGGGAAGGCGGCAATTTCTCGGTGGATTCGGCCGCCGGATTCGATTACTATCTGGTGGGAGCCAATATCAACGTGAAATTCTAGGAGGCTTGCAGTATCATGTTTTTTATTTGGCGGCCCGCCCCTTTCTTATGTCTTCTTTTGTAATCTTCCGCAAAAGAATAGCCTCTGCAGCTCGAATCAATAGCTCCGAATACTGCTCAACATCATAGGAGTCCACCTTCTCGACACCGGGAGTATAAGGGATCGCCTTTATTATCTGATCCCGTGCTTGCGAATCCACGATGACCAGGTCCACTCGCTCGCCCGGCTGCGGATTCACTCCTGCCGCGGCCAGCGCTTTACTGGCGGCGGCCATGGCGGTATTGGTTTTATAGTCAGCCGGATTTTTCGACATTTTCCGCGAGATCACCAGGTTCTCGGCGGAAACTTTCCCGCTCCTTACTTCTGCAAGATACTTGTTGAGGATGCCCATGAGTTCCGGTTCTTTCAGTCGGTATTCTTCCGCATTTGCCGCATGAGAAAGAACCAAAAGCATCTCGGCCTGCATGCTCTTTACGATGGGAGGCATATCGGACCGCCTCACCTCCAAGCCTCTCAGTTTCATCTCGCCGTTCTCGAAGAGGCCGAAATAGCGATTGGCGACGGCAACTTCGGACGCCGTTCTCGAGGGAGCGAATGCAATCCACCGGTAATTTCCCTCGAGTGAGATCGTTATGCCGACGGTTTCCGAGATCTCCTTCAGGAGTTCGCTTTGCTCGACTTCTGTCATGCCGTCCTTCCGAACCCACAGCGAATCGACAATCGCATGCACCAGTTGAAAGCCCCTCCGTTCGGCGATCTCCTTTGCCTGGAGAAGTTTCTCGCGTCCCAGCGCCGTCACCGCCTCGTGCGCCTCGATTCTGCCGAAACGCGCGTTCTTATACCCGAGATATCCGAAGCAGGTGACCAGCATCCACTTTAACGCCGTTTGCCGCCGCTTGTACACCGCCCTCATCTTGGCGTCGCGCGTCTCTTTGGCCATTTGCTTATACACCCGCCGCTTCTCCAGGATCGGTTCGAGCACCTTGGGAATCAGCCCCCGGCGCCGGGTGCAGGCGTGGTAGCCGATTTCCGGCACCGCCGCTCCCTCGCAGCACGAACAGTTGATTGTCTCGGGAGAGATATTGTGATTCACCATGATCGCAGGATACATCGATGCAAAATCGATTTCCATCACCGCATCATATACGCCCGGCTTCGGCAGATATACCAGCCCCCCCTTATCGGTAACAAGAAGCTCGAGTCCCGATTTGAAGTCTTCGGGCATGCGCTTCCGCCAGGGAATGAGAATGTTTTCGCGCACGGCCATATTCAACTGCATGGAGGAGATGCCCGTTCCGGGCGATGTCCGCGCCAGGCGCTGTATCGGAATTTTCGCAAGGCGTGCCAGTTCAAACAGGCCGTCAAGGCCCGTCTCCGATGCGATAAACGAATTCTCAATGTCGATATGCCAGCGCCCGAAAAAGTTTTGCGCGGGCGCGCGATACACAATTCGACCGTATGAGAAATAGGACGCGCCCCGCCGCGTCGTGACATCGCGATGCCTGTCCCGGTTGAATGAAAGCGGTTTTCTCCAACTTCGCGTCATCTGGAGCAGCCGCGGGATAATGAATGAGTCTCCCCACTCGGTCGAGATCACGTCCGGGTCGTGACGAAGCAGCATTTTCTCAAGAGTTTCAAGCAGTTCTTCATTTTCCAGAACATATTCGTTTCCCTCGATTTCCACTCGCAGCGGGCAATTTCTCCCGCCGTAATTGGGATTTGCGCCGTTCGGAGAGGCGGTAAGCTTCATGATAACCAGCGGCGGCAGCGTGTACGTCATATCCCATGGCATGGTGAGGCTGCGGATGTGTCGGATTGCGCCGTCATGCGAATATTCAAATTCGCAGAAAGCGAGAGGAAACAGATCGGTCTCATAGAAAAATAATTGTTCCGGCGGAATATCGCAATTGAACAATTCCACGCCGCCGATCCGCGAGACCTGATTTACCAGCGCGTGAAAATGAGATGGTTCCGTCGATATGCGAAGAACCGATCTGCTCTTGCCGGTCCAGAAGTCGGTTTGCTTTGCCGGGGAAACCGATATCGGTTTCCTCTTCTTTTTCAGGGTCTCGTTTACCCGACGCACGACAGGCGGCGACCCATCGACAAAAAATGAAGGTTTGTACGGAATGGTCAGACGGATGCGTTCGCCTTCGCCATCGATCATCCACAACGTCATTCCGCGCTCATCGAAATAAATGTCGAATAACCAGCCGGTATGCAAGCGAAACGCTCCGGGTTGATGGCCTGTTCTCTTAATGAAGAAATTGTCCTTTTCTTTCCTCGCCGAACGAGAAGCAGGGACGGGCATTTCATAAAGGTCATTCCTTCGTGACCAGGAATCGGCAGAATGTTTGCGCGCGCCGGGCCGTAAAAATAACGGGCTACTCTTTCTGCGGGCGCTCCAGTTCCTCGAGCCGCTTTTGCAGCCGCACGATCGTTTTCTGATGTTCGAGCAGGATGGACATGAAAACTGCTTCCGTAGGGACGGGTCGCGATGCATATGCGAAGGCGGGGGAGTGGTACTTCGCGATGCCGAACAATTCGTCAAATGCCTGCTGATCCTCATGCCTGAGAACGCGGCGGAATTTCGCCCATTCATCTCGTTCCTGTTGGATAACCTGTGCAATGGGTAAAACTGTTCTTCCCACTGCCCATCACCTCCATTCCAATAATTTCTGGGAAGGAGTTGCACTCCTCGGACGGTTATACAGTTTTCGGTACGGCTTTTCCATGATGAACTTGTTCTCGGTTTCGGTGTCCTCACAATGAAGCACCTTCTGAGAGACCTTCTTCAAAAGGCTTAAAAAAACCTTCTGCCGGTCTGCAAGGGGGAGATGCGTATCGGGACAGGCGAGCAAGATGCGAGCGCTGCCTTCCGCCAGGCGCACAAATTCGGTTGCCGCCGAATTCAGCAGCGCATATGCCTCGCCAAAAGGGACGTCCTGATCATAAAACGTGTCCAGCAACCCCGAGACGATTGCGACCCGGGTCGAATATTTTCGAAGAGCGTCTTCAAGTCGATCAACCACCAGCGCCTGCATCTGATGGCAGGTAAACGCGCGGGAAATATAAACGCGGCTTAGCAGTTCCTCGGGACGCGCCCCAATCCGGCGCGCCAGCTTCGAAATGAGATATGGATTAAAGGAATTGCCGCCATCCAGAAAAACGACCGGCACGCGATGGGCGACTCCGGCAAACGCCATATACAGGGCAAGATATGTGATCGACGATGCGCTCCGCCCATAGACGGTGATGAGGTTGGCCGGCGAAGCCGTCTTCAAATCGGCGCGGATTGCCTCCAGCATCTCGTCGGATGAAACTAAATGGTTCTCCATACTCCCACAACCTTTCCTATTATCCGGAGCGATCGAGCGCCGTTCTCGACGACTATTGGCTGCATCCGCTCGTTCTCGGGCTTCAGAACGATCCGATCCTTTTCCTTGACAAATCGTTTTACCGTCGCCTCCTCTTCAAGCAGTGCGACCACGATATCGCCGCTCTCGGCCGTCGCTTGCCGCTTCACCACTACGTAGTCGCCGGAACAGATGTGCGCGTTCACCATGCTGTCGCCCTCAACCCGCAACAGAAAGCTTTCTCCTCCGTGAACCCATTCAGCCGGCAGCATGATCGCTCCTTCAATGTTCTCAACCGCCAGGATCGGCTCGCCGGCGGCGACCCGGCCCACGATGGGTATCTCCCTCAAATCGCGCCGGCTCCGTCCAATCACTTCAAGAGAACGCGATTTGCGAGGCGCCTTCGAGAGATACCCTTTTCTCACGAGCGCATTCACATGGTTCGCCGCCGCCCGCGGCAAAAAATGAAAATGCGCGCATATCTCGCGGATCGTGGGAGGATACCCGTTTCGATCCGTAAAAGCCTTGATGAAATTCAGCACCATCTCCTGGCGATCGGTCAATTGTGTTTTCATTGGCTTTCCCTTCACCCGACGCTATTGAACAGCGGCATCTTTCTCTTCCCGCCCATAGTATAGTATACATTTGTATACTTGTCAAGAGGGCTTGCTGATTTCTCTGTCGTTCATGAAGCAGTTGTGCTTTCGTAGAAAAGTAACCTTATCCTCAAAAAACCGCCCGCAGCATCTAGCTAAAGAAGGATGGAATGTTTACAGTATCTCAGTACAAAAAACGGGACGTTCGCGGTACGGCTTGTCTGGCTCCTGGCCATCAGGTACCGCCACTTGCTGATTTTATCGGGCACCGCCGGCGGGAGGCGAAACAATGGAGGCAAAGCTAATGAAACATCTTGTTGCGACTCCACTTGCGATAATTTCATGGTTCTTGTTTTTTGCTGCATCTGCGCCGGCCGGAATAATCCATGTCCCCGCCGATTTCATCACGCTCCAGAGCGCTCTGGATGCGGCCGCGAACAACGACATCGTGCTGGTAGCCGACGGCACGTATAACGGCCCGAATAACAAAGACCTTGATTTTCGCGGTAAATCAATCACGCTGCGCTCTCAGAATGGTCCTGTCTCCTGTGTTATCGACTGCGAAGGCGAGGGGAGAGGCTTCTCTTTTACCGGCGGCGGGAATCAGCTTGTGGACGGGTTTACGGTTCTGAATGGATCTGCGGATGGAGGCGGCGCAACATATATCGATACCGGTTCCAGCGCCATTATCCGGAATTGCAGGTTTATCGGGAACGCAGCTTACCTCGGAGGTGCATTATACGTTGACGGGGCGTCTCCAATCATAAGCGGATGCACGTTCAGCGACAACGTCGCCTTCTTCCACGGCGGGGCCATTTATGCGGCCGACGCTGCTGTGACTGTAGAGAATTCCGCTATTATTGCGAATGAATCGCTTGTCGGCGGCGGCGGTATGACGTTCTTTTTTTCTTCATCCGATATTATCAATTGCATCATTGGTGAGAATCTTACCGATTCCTATGGCGGCGGCATCGACGCGAGCCATTCGACGCTCACCTTGACCAGCAGCACAATTCGCGGCAACAGCGCCTGGGAAGCCGGCGGGGGAGTCGCTTTTTACGATTCGAATGCAGTTCTTTCCAACTGCATTCTCTGGCAGGATTCAGCATGGGAGGGCGACGAAATTTACCTGTGGGAGCAATCGTCGGTCAGTGTTGAATACAGCGATGTCATGGGGGGCGCGGCGGCTGCGAAAATCGAAATCGGCTCAACTTTGGAATGGGCCGACGGTAACTTGGATGCCGACCCTCTCTTTGCGGACGGGCCGCTCGGAGATTATTACTTGAGTCAGCTTGCCGCCGGCCAAAGCGCCGACAGCCCCTGCGTGGATGCCGGGAGCGATACGGCTGAGGCGCTGGGACTTGATGCCTATACGACACGGACCGATCATCAGCAGGACGGCGGCATGGTCGATATGGGATACCATTATTCGCCATTGACTGAGATATTGCTTCTTTTACCCGCTGCAGGCGAAACGCTCTCAGAAGCGCCGTTCTTTTGCTGGACAGCCGACGGGGAGACCAACAACGTATTTGCAGTCGAAATAAAGATCGGGAATTCGCCTTGGCACTCCACGTATAAGGACCTGAAACTCGTTCTCGACCAGACAAGCTGGACGATGCCCGAATCGATCTGGGCCATGATTCCGAGCGGGCGCACCATCTCCTGGCGAGTGCGCGGAATGGACCTCGGTCGGGACCCGAAAACTGCGGTCACCAGCATAGAAACTCGCACGATCTACAAACCGTAGTTTGAAAAAGCAAGGTTCCCGGAACAAAACAGTGGTCAAAGGACGTTCATGCATTTCTTGAAATTTCCCCCCGTCATCAATTATGATAGTGCGCGCACCGCATCGCGCTCACTCTTCCAATTTTACAAAGGGAAAGGCAATGCATGAAGCGCGTTCCTGCGCCAGACCGCAAAAAAGGCCCCCCTTTTCCTTCTCCTGACGAGTTGTCTTTCAGGAACACGGGAGGCGACAATCTTTTCGGCCGCACTCTTACGCGCAGAGCCGCAGTCAAAACGCTCGGACTGCTGACCGCGTCAGGTCTGACAGAGTACTTTTTGCATGATCTCGCATGGGCGCTGCCCCATTCGCAGAGAAAGCCTAACATCATCTTCATCCTGACCGACGATCATCGCTGGGACTACATGAGTTGCAGCGGGCATTCCTTCCTCCAGACGCCGAATATAGACCGTTTGGCAAATGAGGGAATCCTGTTTGAAAACGCCTTTGTGACGACTTCGTTATGCAGTCCGAGCCGGGCAAGCTTTCTGACCGGCCAGTACGCGCACACGCACGGAGTGAAAAATAATCTTACCGCCTGGCGCGACGAAAACATCACGTTCCTCGAACTCCTCAAGCAAGCCGGCTATGACACCTTTTTCGTCGGGAAATGGCATATGCCCGGAAGGCTGCCCAACCTGCGGGGAGTGGACCGATTTATTACCTTCACCGTTCAGGGCGGACAGGGCAGATATTTCAATTGTCCCTTGATTGTCGACGGGGTCCGGCGGCCTTCCCGCAAGGAATACATTACGGAAGAACTCACCGATTACGCGCTGGAGTTCATCAGCCGAAAACGGGAAAATCCCTTCTGCCTGTACCTGTCGCACAAGGCGGTGCACCACCAGTTCCTGCCTCCTCCGGAGCTGGATCACCTGTATGACGAAGTCGAGCTGGGCTTGCCCAAGGAGGCCGACTCCTGGATCGGAATGACCCGGGGGAACATGTTTACCGGCGTCTTCGGCAACATCGAGAGGCACGTGCGCAATTATTGCGAAACACTTGTCGCGCTTGACCGGCAAGTCGGGCGGGTACTCGAGAAAATCGATGAACTTGGCATCTCCGACAACACCCTGATCGTATACGCCGGCGATAACGGCTACTTCTGGGGAGAACACAGGTTCGTCGACAAACGATGGCCATATGAGGAATCGATCCGGATCCCGTTTATCGTCAGATATCCGGCACTGATTCACGATCCCGGCCGGCGCGCCTCCCAGATGGCGCTGAATATCGATCTTGCCCCGACTCTGCTCGACCTTGCAGGAGTGCCCGTCCCCGCACAAATGGAAGGCGCCAGCCTGAAGCCCGTTCTCCTCGAGCGCTCCGCTCCCGGCCGCAAGGCGTGGCTGTACGAATATTTCAAGGAATTCCCCTACAATGTCCCCGAGCACTTCGCCGTCAGAACGCAAACCCATATCTATGTCGAATACGCCGGCAGGCATGAGCCCGAGCTATATGATATCGTGAAAGACCCTCATCAGAAACGAAATCTGATCGGAACCGCTGATGGGCAACTATTACTCCCAGAATTGAAAAGAATGCTTGAAGACCTGAAACGGGGAAAGATGTTATGATCGGCGCCGCCGCCATTGAGCAAGACGTCCTGCAAACGAACAAGAAACCTTTTCTTCAGCGGCTTTTTCTTTCCGCTGGAGCCGCGCTCATCGTGATGCTTCTCAGCTCACTTGCCTATCACAACTCGTGGAAGATCGGGAGCGATGCAGCACAGCAATTGGTCGCATCAATCTCGGCTGTCATTCTCTTTATCAGCATCGGGTTCGGCGCCTCTTTCGTTTACCCATTCTTGCGAAAATCGGGTGCGGGGCCGGCCGAAAGAATCCTTGCCTCACTGGCAGTCCCTGCCGTCTGGAATGTGAAGGAGATGATCCGCGTCAGCGAGTTTTTCACCTTTGGCGAGACCTTGTACTACGGCTTGAATCAGGTTTTTCTTTTGGCCGTGTTCGCGTCGCTCGCGCAAATGGGGTTGTTGGAAATCATCATGCGCTGGCGGCAAAACCACAACCAAGAGCAAAAGATCGCTCTGTTCTCGCCTATTCCGCTTATCTCCATCGGCCTGGGGCTGGTCGCCTTTTATATCATCATGCTCTGGGGGACGGGCGTGCATTTCTTCTACTGGTATGGCCGATTGTACCGGTTACTCTTCTTCTGAATCGGTCTTCTTCATGAAACCGACCGGGTTATTTCGTGGCAATCCCAATGTCACAGTTTGAGTGCTGGATCCTGCATTGAAACTCGCTCCGCTCCGCAAACTCGTCTCCCGTCCCGTTGCGGCCCCAGCCTCCAGCAAATAGTACTAATCGTCCGACAGGTGCGTGTGGTGTCATGACTTCTCAGTGAACGTGTTGCCCGCCTTCGAGAGATCCTTTTTATGGCAATCTTTATGGGCAGGAGCCCTCGCGATCCGGGTCCTTGAATGAACGTTTGGCCAGTCGCCGCCCGCTTTGACCGACAAACCAAAACTGTGATATCATAAAGGCTGGTTGGGGCTGTATCTGCCTCACCGCCGGCAAGAAACCGAAAATGCAGCATGAAAGTTTTATTGCTTAATCCGCCCTCCGTTGGTGAGGGCAAACATAATCATACCAACGGCTTTTTCTCTTATCCCACGTGGCTCGCCTCTGGGGCGGCTTCCGTCGAGAGCAACGGTCATGATATCCTCCTGCTCGATGCTCCAGCATCGCATCTTTCCTGCGGCGATGTTGAAGAGAAAGCCCGGAACTTCAGACCGCACCTGCTGGTTCTGAATACCACCATGTGTTCATTACAGAGTGATGCGGTAGTGGCGGAGGCCCTGAAAACTATCGTCGGCGATCTTTTCGTCGTTCTCGCAGGCACCTACGTCTCGGCATGTCCTGAAGAAGCATTGAAGCTGATTCCTACGGCCGGCGCAGTCGTTCGGCGCGAGTATGATGCGACTCTGCCTGCACTGGCTGAACGGCTGGAGCGCGGCGAGAGCATTGAAACTGTTGCGGGTATCACGTATCGCGCTGCCGGGACCGTCTTGTCGAACCCTGACGTCCCGCCTCTGCATCGCCTCGATAAAATTCCTTTTTTAAGCTCCATTTACCGGCGCTTTCTGGATATCCGGGCATACTCGCGCAGGGACACGCCATACCCGATGATGGCGCTCACCACGAGCCGCGGCTGCACGTATGGATGCACGTTCTGCGTCTACCCCCAGACTTTTTCCGGCCGAAAAATCCGGTATCGCTCGATTGAGAATGTGCTCGAAGAACTGGATTACATCAAAGAATATTTTCCCGAGGTGGCGGGCATTTTTTTTGAAGACGACACCCTCACAATGAATCGCCAGCGATGCCGCGAATTATGCGAGGCATTGATCGATCGCAAGATGAAGATAGTGTGGACGACAAGGTGCCGGCCCGACGTGGACCTGGAAACTCTGAAGATCATGAAAGGCGCTGGATGTCAGGCCCTCTCTGTCGGCTTCGAGAGCGGGAGCCAGGAAATTCTCAACCGGATTCAGAGACACACGACCCGCGAGAAAATGGAAAAATTCGTCTCGAACACGAACAAGACCGGCATCCGGTTGCACGGAAGCTTTATCGCCGGTCTTCCCGGCGAAACACGCGCAACTCTGGAGGAAACGCTGGCTTTCTCAAAACGTTTGAATCCGGCAACGGTTCGTTTCGTTCCGCTGATTCCGCACCCCGGAACCGCGGCATACAAATGGTTTCTTGATTTAAACCTGCTGAAGCCGGGCTTGGATGGCGAGTGCTTCTCCGAAGGCCAGAATTATATTGCTCCAACCCACGAGCTGACTCCGGACGACATACTCTCTTTTTGCCTCCGCGCTCAGAAGGAGTTTTATAAGAGGCCCGCCTATGTTTTCAGCCAGTTGAAGCGCTCGGTTCTTCACCCGCGGCAAATACCGCAGGTGTGGAAGCGTTACGGCATCCGATAAATCATCTCATCGTGCGTATCCGCATTGCCATATGTCACTTTTTCTGAGCCAGTCGGCAACTTGCTCTTGATGCTCTGGAGGAATCAGCAACCCCGGGTTTGCATGATTGCGACGAACACGGCTGTCATCCAGTGACGCTTCTCCGGATATATACCTTTCCAAAAGATCGTCTTGCTGAAAGTGTCCGAGCTGATGCACCAGATACCCAGACCAGCCGTCGCGGTCGAGATCCTCCAGAATCTGCAGGACGGCGGTGTTGAAAGAAAGCAGCGCCGACGGAATCTCCGCGTGACCGCTCACTCGGCAGTCGATTGACGAAAGCATCAGCCTGCACATGAATGGCCGCGCATCGTAACAACTGCATCGGTCGTCTACCAGCAACGGACAGCGGGCAACGCTTTCTTTCAACTCTTCCTCTTCGAAATCCGTTCTCGAAAGGCACAGGGACGCCTGCTCGTTTGTGGTGAAAGCAAGGGGCGGCGCATTGTCCATAAACGAGCCGTTTGCGCGGAGCGATTCCGGCATCCGCTCCCAGAGATAGGCAGCCTCCAACGTCGTCACCACAGCGAGCGAAGTGCAGCAATCGGAACATCCCGGCTTGCATTTCCAATCGCCCAGCGTGCTCACGATTTGTTCATAGCCATGGTAAATTTTCTTCAGGAAAGCTTTTTTCAGTTCGAAATCATTCATCTCCTGTTTGCTCCAACGAAGTCTGGTTATTCATGGCTGCCGCGCCGGAAACTTGTAAATGAAAATGGAATAGGCGATCCGATCGATCGGCTCGTACTTCTTCAGCCAGTCATAGCAGCCGGGCTGCACATACAGACTGTGAAGAAAAGTTGCGCTGATGGCCATGTATCCCTCAGACGGCTCACTGCAATCTCCGCCCGAATTATAGTAACCGTACTGCTCGGCTAATCCGGGCGTACCGAAATACGCGATCTTCAGCGGCCGAATATCGTTTTGCTCCACGTACTTGTTCAGCAGCTTCAAATCCTGTCCCCAATCGAGATTCGAGTCCACCAGATATTTATAACCGTTCTTGGGGCCGCCGATCAGCTCGTTGAAATATTCGAGATAGTGAGGATAGATATGGAAGTTGGAGCCGACGTACCAGACAAGCAGGGCCGCCAGAAAATATTTATAAGAGCGGAACGGGCGGATGGTCGAAATCCGGCTGATCCAGACAAAGATGAATGGGAACACCGGCAGAATGAGGCGGATGCCGATATTGACATTCGACATGGCGGCGGCGCCGGCGAGAACGACAACAGGGATTAACAGGAACATCAGCTCCCTTTTTTGGGCGGAATTCCTGAAGCTCAATATCGAGATAATGAGAAGAATGATGGTGGGAATCGGCACCTTGATAAGGAACGCGAGCGGGAAGTAAAACCATCTGCCGCCGGATGACGTGATCCCGAAAAGAAAACTCTCATGGCCGAGCTGCTGATGTCCCATTTGATTATAGAGTGTTATCAGATAGCTCACCGCCGGTATTCTCACGTGGTGGTCGTAAAGCAGCTTCATCAGGCCACCGTAGCCTCGCTCGGGCGAGGCCACGTATTGCGGAATGTACAAGGCTCTGTACTCAAAGAGGTAGCCCGCCCAAATCGTGAGCAGAGCAAAAAACAGAATCAGGAAGACCCGAAAAATTCCGGCCACGCTTCCTTTCCTTTGCAGAAGCGCGGCAGAAAACTTGTTCTTCGCAACTGAAGACAGAGGTGTAACATCTTTTTCAGCGTGGATCAGAACCAGAACAAGATAGACCGGTAAGAGAATGATCGAAGTGAATTTCGACATAAGGGCAAGGCCGGTGAAGATTCCGCAGATAATTAGCCCGCCCGGCGAGCGAGCCTGCAGGTACTTCCGGAAGAAATACAATGAGGCGAAAATGGTGACACTGGTTATGAAGTCGGTAGTGGCGAGACGAGCGTGAGCGATCAGGTTCGGACAAAACAGCGCGAGTATTAATGCAACGAACGCAGCTTTCAACCCGAAAATCTCACGACTCCAACTGAAAACCAGCAACCCCAAGAAAGGAAAAATCAGAATGATTGGCAATCGGGCCAGAAATATCAGCACATCCGGATCGTACCCTGACTCAAAAATGACCGGGAGACTCTGGTATCCATTTGCGTACAGGCGGGGAAGGCTCTCCCAGAATACCGGATCGAATTTCAGGAAGTACCAGAATAATCCATTCACCAGGGAGGGAAAATGCGGAAATGGAGCTGCAACTGCACGAACGTCTCGCGTCTCCGCTATGTATTTCCCGAGCGCTATATAGGTGGCTTCATCGTACGTCAGCGATTTCTCGCGGATGCTCGTAATACTGATAAGCAGATTCACTGCGAGCAACAGAACCACAAGCGCCCGGTAATGCCGTTCTAAAAATTCTTTTAAATTTGCTGCAAGCACAGAAGACTGAAGGCGAGATATCATCAGTTTACTGGATTAAATCCTGAAAAAATCCTTTTCTCAAAAAGCGGGGTCTGAATTGAGCTCTCATAGAATTGTATCCGTTTTTGCTGATAAAACTCAAATCCCGCCGCCGATCGATTCCGTTGCCGCGGGTTGACAGAAAACCGGCCCGTATGTGATACTCATAACAAAACGACAGTAACGCAGGTATGTTTTGTTCGGGCAAAAACAAAAGGAAATTCAATTCCCGTCAACCCCTGAGCTACATGAAAAATTCTTCAACCCCCGCCGGTCTCAAATGTAAAAAAGATGTCTCCCCTCAACCTGGCGCTGAGGCCGATCTCTTGAGTAGCTCGCGTCCGGATATCATCTCGATAAAACTGATAGTAGTTCTGCTCGTCTTTTCGTTCGCCCTCTTCGCGAATACAATCAACCAGTACTTTCTGCTCGACGATTTCGAAGTCCTGTTTTCGGCAAAATATAACAAGCTGGCAGGCGTCCTTCTGGGACACGATACAGTCCTCGAGCACAAGTTTTTCCGCCCGCTTCCCATGTTCTTCACCTGGGTTCTGTACAAGCTTTTCGGCAATACTCCGCCTCCGTATCACATCCTCTCTATTTTTTTGCATGCGGCAACGGCGATAGCGGGCGCAAATCTGGTTTACCTTCTTCATCGAAACACGCGGGTGGCCGCCCTCTTTGGAATTTTGTTTGTCGCGTTTCCGAATCATGCAGAAGTGGTGAACTGGCCCGCCATCACTTTCACTTCCTGGGCCGCCTTATGCTGCCTGCTGAGCCTGAATCTGTTCGCCTATTTCAGATTGTCCGGGAAATATTACCTCTTGATCCTATCGCTGGTTTTCTTCCTCGGCGGCATGTTATCCAAAGAGGATGCCTTCACACTGCCGGCGATAATGGTGATTTTCGATCTTTATTTTTCGCGAGTGCGAAAGCTGGAGTATCCGCTCCCCCGGCAGGCGGGTATATATGCCGTCTACGGCGCATTATTGCTGATTGTTATCCTTCTTACGCGGGTCCGAATGAAGCTCGGCGCCGGGTACCTGACAGTCGAGGGGGAGGACTTGGTATCTCTATATCTTTCTAACGTCTTCGCCCTCATATCGGATCTCATTCGTATGGAGGCCCGAGCCTGGAAATATCTTGTTGCCCCTGTCTCGCCTGAAATCCCGTTCTCAAGTTATCTCATTTCGCTGGTCTGGCTGCTCGCTCTCGTTTCGCTCGGCGTCCTTCTTTGGAAGCGAAAAATCCAATTTTCATCGCTGCTCTTTTCGTTCCTCTTCATATCCATCACGACGTTGCCGATTCTGGGCACCTTTCGGGTGCTCGCGCTCACGCACTGGATCAGATTCCTGTACTTGCCTTCCGTAGGCGGCTGCTACATACTTAGTCTGATTTTGCACGGGATCGACGAAACGACAAGACGGCCGGTCGTACGCTTCACGATGATTGCGGCGGCACTGGCGCCGGTGATTATCCTCACTAAGTACTATGACCATCAGTGGATAGAAGCCCAACAGGAAAATAAAGGGGTGGTGGAACGGGTGGCGGTCAAGCTCGGTACGCTTCCGCAATTCTCGCGGGTCTATGTGGAAGGTCTTCCCTGGTCCCAGAAAGAAATCCCCCGGATCGACTATTCCTTTCCCGGGGCGGCCGGCTTATATTTCGATCGGGAATACCTGCAGGGAGCGTTATTTTTCCTTCCGGCGAACAAGGTACTCGCTCTCGAGCGGGAAGAATACGACGACCAGCAGCCGTGGCGCTATTTCCACATGGCTTGGGAAGGGGATACAAAACAGGCCACTGATCCGCGCGAAATCACCCCCCATGCTCATAAAAAGTTCGTCGACGAATGGGACTTCAGCGGCATTCACCGCCAATTCCTTGGGCCGGTAAACGGCTTGATTCCGGTTCAAACAAAATCCGGTTCGCTTCCGCTCTTCATGGTCGACGGTCCGTGGACGCTTCTGTGGCTGTCTCCGGTCAATCCCGTTCGCCCGGTCCAATACGTGACCCTTGAAATGATGCTCAGCGGGAAGAGAGGGGGAATGGACATCTGCAGACTTTTCTGGATTTCGGAAGATGATCGAGAGATTTCCGGAGGCAAATCAATTGGATTCTTCGCGGAGGCGGACGGCAAATTCCACACGTATAAGATTCCGCTCTACAAGAACGGGCTCACTTTGACGCACCCCCGCATGGTGAGACTGGCCGTTCGCCCCAGTCAGCAGGTGGGCTCAGTCTTCTGCATAAAAAAAATAACCGTTGAATCTTATTAAAAAAGACTATCCTATTATGAGGTTGGCGCCGATGACAGAGCGGCATCGACAACTCAGAGTAACCCGTCATTCCTGCGAAGGCAGAGATTTTGTTGATGCATACGATTTTACATTGATCATTTAATTTTTGAGATATTTGGAGCTTGCCGAAGAATGACATCCGTGATTCGTAAAATAAA